>PBCP01000025.1 GCA_002717145.1 Planctomycetaceae bacterium
GTGAGTTTGTCGATAGCTTTGCCAGCAAGCCATTGTTGAAATCTATTGAGATCATGACGATAAGCAAGAATGCTGTTGTCAGCCAGTTGACATTCGTTACGCAGGTATTTCTCAAAGTCCTGGAAAACCTGAATTCTTGTCTTCCGGGCAGGTTTCGCTTTATCTCGGCGTCGTTTTATCAGCCTTGGCATGAATAGTTGGGAATCCTGAGACGTTTGCTTCTGTATGGATAGAACCTAATTAATAAAACCTGATTGGACATTCAGGCTACTAAAGGCGTCGGCATCCTCGATCGTGAATCTGTATGGATACGTTGTAACCAGTAATTCAAGATCACGCTCGCCTTTTGTTTGTAACGGTTATTCCGATTAGGACGATTTAATTTGGGGGGTTGCCATGTCGTTTGGTTTTGACATGAAAACTGCCGGTTCGATTAGTCGAAAATAGAAGTACACCTACTTCTTAACTCCCTCAATAATGATTCTATTATGAAAATTCTCGTCACTGGAGCTGCAGGCTACATCGGCAGTCATACCTGCCGTCTGTTGACCGATTCCGGTCATCAGGTTTATGGGTATGACAACTTGTCACGTGGTCATCGAGAAGCTTTTTCCAGAGCGACGGGCGGGCGTCTCCTGATTGAAGGAGATTTGCTAGACACGTTGCAGTTAAAAGAGGCATTGCAACAGCTTGAGATAGAAGCAGTCGTCCATTTTGCGGCCTTTGGGTTAGTCGGCGAATCCGTCAAAAATCCGGAAATGTATCATCGAAATAATGTGGAAGGATCCGCTAGTTTATTGCATGCGATGCATGAAGCGAGTGTCAGGCTTCTGGTGGTTTCAAGTACGACCGCGATTTATGGTGAACCGAAAACGATGCCGATTAGCGAAAATTCTCCTGCTGCTCCGATTAATCCCTACGGGCAATCCAAATGGGATGTTGAGTGTCTGTTGCAACAAGCCTGCGAACATAATGGTCTGGGGTTTGCTGCCTTACGCTATTTCAACGCCGCCGGAGCTGCTCCCGATGGAATGCTTGGCGAAGACCATCGTCCCGAAACGCACCTAATCCCGATTGTGCTTCAGGTGGCATTGGGTCAGCGTGACCGAATACAGATTTTCGGGGACGACTACCCAACCCCGGACGGCACTTGTGTGCGCGACTATGTTCATGTCAACGATCTGGCTGATGCTCATCTGAAAGCGGTGAATACTCTCACACCTGGTGAAAGCATCCAGGTTAATTTGGGGTCAGGTATAGGAACATCCGTTTTGGAGATTGTCAAGCATGCCAGACATGTGACCGGACACCCGATTCCGGCCGAAATGGCTGGTCGACGTTGCGGAGATCCTCCTTTGCTGATTGCTGACAACTCGAAAGCACAAACCGTACTTGGTTGGACTCCGAAATATTCCAGCTTGGACTCGATATTGACCTCAGCCTGGCGGTGGCATCAAAAGCATCCCCACGGTTATCAGGCAACGTGAGGTCGTTTAGCAACTTCAGACAGACGAATCAGTCTGGAGGGATAGCAGGTTTATGCAAGATTTAATCATCGAAAAACCATACAGATTTGTAAAGCCGCCTCGTCGAAGCTTTGTGCTTTGGGTCGTCGCCGGTTTGCGATTGTATCGAATCTGGCTCAAGAGCTCTGAGAATATCTACAAATATGAGGTTCGTCATCAGCATCGTATTCAGGCTTCGCTGGATGCCGGACATAGTGTATTGGTGGCTGGCAATCACTGTCGTAATGCTGACCCGATGGCAATCGGAGAACTTCTATACGTCGTTAGTAGTTATGCCTATTTGATGGCAAGTTGGCATCTTTACAATCAGGATGCATTTAGTGGCTGGATGATAAAACATCTGGGAGCGTTTAGTATCAATCGCGAAGGAATGGACAAGGAGGCGATAAGTTTTTCTATTAAGACTCTGGTGGATGGCGAACGAATGTTGGTTATTTATCCCGAGGGCTCAATTTCACGCAGCAATGATTTTATGCATCCCTTTCTTGATGGGACTGGATTTATTGCCAGATCTGCTGCTCGTAAACGTCAAAAATTAGTTGACGCATCGAATTCCGGAAAGGTGGTTGTCCACCCGGTAACGTTCCGTTATCACTTCATCGGAGACTTTGAAGCTTGTTGTGAACACAGCCTTCAATTGCTCGAATCGCATTTGAATTGGACTCCGCAGACAAAATTGCCGTTGCTCGAACGAATTGCGAGAGTGGCCGGAGGATTGCTTGCAAAGCGTGAAGAGCAGTACCTCGGGGCCGCTCAGAGTGGTGATTACTATGACCGAATTGAAACTTTGATTATCCAAATACTGTCGGCCCAGGAACAAAAATGGAAAGGTGAAGTCCAGCAGGGTGACTATATACCTCGTGTAAAAGCACTTCGGCCAATGATCGTCCCTGAGCTTACCAAGGGGACCTTGTCTCCTGAGGAAACGGCCATCCGGCGACAAGATTTATATGACCTGAATTTTGTACAGCAGCTCTGTTATTATCCGGTTGACTATTTGTCAGGTAAAACAGGTAAAGTGACACGTGAGCGGGTGATTGAAACGTTGGAGCGATTGGAGGAAGATTTGACTGATAAAATCACTATGCTCCGCAGATTCAAACTTGTGATCGAGGTCTTAGATGCTGTTGATGTGCCTGCGGAGAAACTTCCACGAGGAGCTAAGAGTGACCCGGTCATGTATGAAGTGCGCGCCCGACTGGAAGCAAACTTAGCTCAGTCAGCCGAATCGATGTTGGCCTACGATGAAGGCTCATTTACTTAAATCTGTCCTATAACCACCCGAGGGTTTCCGGAGTGGTCCGGTTTTATATCGACATTGCGATAGCCCTGCTCTGCTAACAACTGTTTGAGTGACTCGGCGAGCATGGGGCTAGTCTCAAGTACCAGCCAGCCATTGGGATGCAGTCTGTCCTTTGCTTCAGGAACCAGTCGTTGATATATTTCCAAGCCGGTCGGGCCTGCCACTAAAGCCTGTCGCGGCTCAAATTCTTTCACCGTTCGGTCACACTGCTCGAATTCGGCCTCGCTGACATAGGGTGGGTTACTAACAATGACATCAAATGCCTGATTCTCTAATGGAGTACATAAATCTCCACATCGAAATTCAATACGGTCAGCCACTGCATGAAATGCAGCGTTGTCGCGGGCGACAGTCAATGCAGCATCAGAGATATCGGATGCGACGAATTGCACTTGGGGAAGTTCACGAGCCAGTGTAACAGCTAGAATGCCACTTCCAGTTCCGATGTCAGCGATTGCATTCGGTTCCACGAGGTTGCCTTTGGTTAGATCCAAGACATTCTGGACGATGTCTTCAGTGTCAGGGCGAGGAATCAATGTGTCAGTCGTCACTTTGAATTTAAGCGAGAAAAACTCTTTGTGACCAACCAAGTATGCGACCGGGCAACCAGCTGCTCGTTGTTTGACCAATTCCCGAAATTTAGCGCGAACGTTATCGCCGGGATCTTCCTCAAATCTTGTGTAAAGCATGATACGTTCACAGCCAAGCACTTCTGACAGCAAAACTTCCGTGTCTAGGCGAGCCGAATCAGATCCGCTTTCCGTTAGATACTGGCTTGTCCAGTTGATTAGCCGGCCGATATTCCAAATCTGACCGTCGGCATCGGAGGAGTTTGCTTGAGACATAAAGTGCGACTGCAAATCCGTTGCAGTAGAAAGGTGTTGAGTTTAGTCGTCGAGTGAACCCATGGATTCACGAAGTTGGTTCCTGTCATGATCGATCAGTAGATCGGAGACCATTTGCAGGTTACCTGCCAGAATTTGGTCGAGTTTGTACAGCGTAGCGTTGATGCGGTGATCGGTTAGACGGTTTTCAGGAAAGTTGTAAGTGCGAATACGCTGGCTGCGGTCACCTGAACCGATCAGGGACTGCCGCTCGTTGGCCCGTTTCTCGTGCTCTTGTTGACGAAACAGCTCGTAAACGCGGGCCTGTAGGATTCGTAAAGCTTTCGCCAGATTTTTGTGCTGGCTTTTCTCGTCTTGCATGGAAACAACAATGCCCGTCTCATAATGGGTAAGACGAACTGCCGATGCTGTCTTGTTGACGTGTTGTCCCCCAGGGCCACTAGCGTGGAAAATGTCTTTTCGATAATCGTCCGGTTTGATGTTAATTTCAACATCCTCAGGTTCAGGTAGAACGGCAACCGTAGCTGCCGATGTATGAACCCGACCTTTTGTTTCAGTGTCGGGGACACGTTGCACACGGTGTCCGCCACTTTCATAACCGAGTTCGCGGAAAACACCATCACCTTCAAACGTCAGCGTGATTTCTTTAAAGCCACCCAATTCCGTTGGGCTGGCTTCCATGATCTCGACTTTCCAGCCCTTTATCTCGGAATGCCGTTTGTACATTTCATACAAATCTCGAGCGAACAAAGCAGCTTCGTCTCCTCCTGTTCCCGCTCGAATCTCCATCACGCATCGCGTTCGCGTGGCATCTTCTCCCCCAACGGTCATGTCCAGTAATTAGGACCAGAGCTCTTCACGGCGTTGAGTGACACCGGGAATCTCCATGTTGGCTAATTCGACTTCTTCGGCATCTTCGCTGTTGGCCATTTCTTTAAGTTCGGACAACTCCTGAACGACAGATTTGAAATTGCGATAAAGCCCTGCCAACTTTGCCAGGCCACCGTGTTCACGGGCGACTGCGGCAAGCTTGGAAGAGTTTCCCAAAACTTCGGGATCCATCATCATCCCTTCGAGTTCTGTAAACCGAGCGAGTTTTTCTTCTAACATTTCCCGCATGGAACAGCGATCCTTGATGTTGTTAAGTTTGTGTTAATCAGCTGAGATTAAGTGGCGATTGGTGTTTTGCAGAGCCCTTACAGCCTAAATGACAAACGCAGTGATCAGCAAGGCCGATCACTGCGTTTGATGACTTCTCAGTGACATGTCAGTATTGGATGACATCGCCACATATTAGACGAGCTATTTCTTCGTTCCGTATGAACCAGCCGCGAATTTGCTTTTGAATTTTTCAATCCTTCCGGCGGTGTCAACAAATTTGAGCTTCCCGGTATAAAACGGGTGACATTGTGAACAAATATCGATCTTTAGCTCGCTACGAGTACTACGAGTGGTGAATGAAGTGCCACAACCACATGTGACCTTAGTTTCGATGTAATCTGGATGAATGCCGTCTTTCATCGTCCCATTCCAATAACAAGGATGTAAAATTTGTGTATTTCAA
Organism: Planctomycetaceae bacterium; assembly: GCA_002717145.1. GTDB lineage: Bacteria > Planctomycetota > Planctomycetia > Pirellulales > Pirellulaceae > UBA721. The sequence continues at coordinate 5,239 of PBCP01000025.1, forward strand.
GCTTTTGACGCATGCAACCAGTTGTTACTGACAACAATATTAGGCCGTCAAACTACTGAATATAGTCCGAATAACTGATTTCGACAAGAACTGCCACTAAACATTAAGAATTATATTTAATGCTAGCTTGAAGCTTTAATAACCGAGGACTAACGTTGTCGAGCGAGTTGCTGAAAGAGGTCATAGCGAGCCTGCATTTCGATAAGGCTGTCGTTTCCAAATTTCTCACAAAAAGCAACCGCTACTTCAAAAGCCACCACATTTTCAATAATGATAGCTGCTGCTGAAACTGCACAGACATCTGAGCGTTCGTAGTTTGCCACTTCTTTTTCTTTGGATTCAAGATTTATACTTTCGAGTGGTTTACGTAGCGTGCTAATGGGTTTTTTAGCCGCTCGGACTACCAACGGTTGGCCATTGGTCATGCCAGCCTCCAGTCCACCAGCGTTATTTGTAGGCCGCTCGTAACCAAGAGTTGCTGATTCTTTTGTCGCTTCGTGATAGGTGATCGGGTCATGAACCTGAGATCCGGGGCGCCGTGCTGCTTCGAATCCAAGGCCGATTTCAACGCCCTTTATTGCCTGAACTGCCATTACCGCCTGGGCAATTTTTCCATCAAGTTTTCGGTCCCATTGAGCGTGCGTTCCAAGTCCGAATGGCAATCCTTCAATACGGACTTCAAGGACCCCACCCAGCGTATCCCCATTCTCTCCGGCTTGGTCAATCAATTCGCAAATCTCGGCATCCTGCTCGGGATTCAAAGAGTAAACTTGACTCGATTCGCGGTACTCCCGCAATTGCCGGATGTCTCCCGGTTTGGGGTCGATAACAATGCCACCCAATTCGGATACATAGCCGATACATTCGATTCCAAATGGTTTGAGAATTTGCTTGGCTAACCCGCCAGCGGCAACTCTTACCGCAGTTTCACGAGCACTTGCACGCTCCAGAATATTACGAATGGAACCAAGATACTTGATGGCGCCGGTCAAGTCGCCGTGACCTGGGCGAGGACGCTCCAGGTCTTTCATTCTTTCAAGCTTATAGTCTTTATTGATCACCTGCAGTGTTACTGGTGATCCCATCGTGACGTTGTTCCAGATTCCGGTCAGTACTTCCACCTGATCGGTTTCGATTTTTTGACGCCCCCCACGACCGTATCCTCCTTGTCGCATTTTTAGGTCGTAGTTAATCGACTCCAGGTCCAACTCGATACCTGCAGGAAATCCATCCACCAGCGCCAAAAGAGTTTTGCCGTGAGATTCTCCTGCTGTCCAGTAACGTAACATATCTGTGTTTTCTCGATGAATTATTGCTGGGTTTCTAGCTACCACTTCAGTTTAACTTGAGTGGTAAATATCGGATAGGTGCGTTAAAACTGAACGCTTGGGATAACTGCACTTCTATAGAATCGGATCATTGGCATGGCAGGTGCTGCTGAACAACTGAAAAAACGCTGGTTTCTTGTTTCTTTGGTTGTCATCTTTACGGTTGGGGTTCTATTTCATGAAGCGTTGGCAAGTTTGCCGGACATGAAGTGGTTAAGGTCCAGCATCGTCTTTGTTGTACTTTACTTAATGGCCCTTCCACTCAGTTTGAAAGCAATCAGTTCGGGCATTCAACGCCCAAAAGGGACGCTACTTTCGATTGGGATGAACTACGGATTGCTACCTTTGGTGGCCTATGCCATCTCGTTAGCAATTAGCGATCAACAAGTTGCCAGAGGCCTTCTGGTTGCCGCCGTGACGCCCTGTACGCTTGCTTCGGCATCCGTCTGGACACGCAAAGCTGGCGGAAACGACAGCATTTCTATTCTGGTAACGCTGCTCACCAACGTTTTGTGTTTTCTCATTGCTCCTTTATGGCTGTTATTTTATTTTGGTTCGAGCGAAGGCATGGAAAGCATCTCTTTGCAAGACATGGTAATCAAACTTGGCACCTTGGTGGTGTTGCCGATGATGTTAGCTCAGTTGACCCGGTTCCATAAACCAACGGCTATCTGGTCAACCGACCATAAGAGATATTTTAGCATTGCCGCTCAATGCGGAATCTTGTCGATGGTCTTTATGGGAGCCATCAAGGTTGCTCCGGAGTTGGTCAAAGCCGGAACGGATAATGGGGCAATCATGATATTGGTCACCGTAGTCAGTGTTGTCGTCATTCATAGTTCCGTTTTTTGGACCGGATTATATACTGGAAAAGCCATAGGCTTGACGAGGGAAGATTACATTGCGGTCGGATTTGCCGGTAGCCAAAAGACGTTGATGGTGGGCTTGCTTTTATGTATTGAATTAGAAGTTTTGGTTATTCCTATGGTATTCTTCCACGTTTGTCAGCTTTTTGTTGACACGATTTTTGCAGACCGTCTGGCCGAGCAAACCAGGCGGATCAATGAGCAGGCTGAACCGGACCTTAGCGAACTTCCTACTTGATTTCTCGAAAACGCATTCTATCGCTGAAACGCTTCGCTGAGAGTTGCCGAGCGTATGACGGATTCTGGTCGATCGCCAAGAATAGGGCCGTTCTTATGACGTAGAATCGTTCCAATATACGCTCCTTCAGTTTCTCCGCGAAGTGTGAACCCGGAGGGGTCCCACGCGAATTCACAGTGCAATGACTCATAGGGGATCGTTTCTTCCTGAAGATCTCCAAGCCAGCGAAGTTGTAATTTTGAAGCGAGTTTTGGGAGCCACTCGCGAGCGATCGTCCCCTGCCCTCCTATGATCGTCCCCTGCAGTCGTTGCCATTGATTACTATTACAAACTGCTCGATTGACAGTGAGTGTTGCCAAGCCATCAATCGCTGATTTGCCGGGCTGTCCTAGGATCTTGCTAAGTTCAATGTTCTTGATTTCACCTTCGGCGGCGAAATCTACCTCGGAGGTAAATCGCCCGGTATGGTATTTGCTTATTAGTTGCCCATTGAAAGTGGCTTTCTCGCCAAGTTCGACTTGCAGTGGCAACGCTTCGTTAATGATGCCCAGAGCCATTTCATTTCCGTTGGTCTGCAATAACAACGTAGAAGCGATAGGGTGCAGATGGGTGCGTGTAAGTTGTAAAGCCAAAGGCTTCTTCTGCTTTCCCCAATTCACCGTCAGTTTTGAAGATTCGCTCGACCACTCGAATTGGGCAGTTGCATTGTGAAAAGAATCTATTGGCAAGTCGTTCAGCATTGTTAAGCCAATTTTGATATTCAACTGATGGTACTTAGCAATCGAAAGGACATGATCGTTCCACCAGTTGATCCAAATGACAGGCGTTGTATCGGGGATTTGTAACGTGTGAACTTTGAGATCCGTGGTCTTGTTAGAGTGTTCGACCTCGATATGGTTGGCCTGACAAATCAGTTTTCCGGACTCTTGGTCACTTATTCGGACATCTTCAAAAGCATATCTTCCGGGCTGAAGGAAGTGGATATGCCCAATTTCAATTTGACTATTGGTCGCATGGCTCAATTCGTCGATCCACTGTCTGCGCAGCCAGTCCTGACCCAACTCTGTATGTCGCAGCACCAGCGTACCCCCAATGAGTAGTGACGGAATCAGAATACCTGCCGTAAAAAGCAGGCGATTGATGGTGCGTTGGCTCTGATGCTTCATTGCATTTCGACTTCGCAAGTGACAGATTCGTTGGAATCATTCAGTACGTTGCCAAAGAATAGCAAAAATAGTAGGCCTGAAGCAAGAAGAACGAATTTATCCTTGCTCGTCTTGCTCGTCCGTGTTTTGGGCTAACACTTCGGTAGGAATTGCGTTTTCAGGATCAATCGTAGCGATTCGTTTCCCAAGTCCTGCAATTCCTGCCTTATAACGAGCCCAGGCGATACCCAGAAAGACCCAGTTAATGGTAACGACGATGACGACGGAACCGATCGCTCGTCCTGCATTCTCTCCTGCGCCGTAAGAGTGCAAGCCGACGGAACCTGTATCCGACAAAAGCGGTAATCCGAAATTGACGCCTACCCAACTCATCATGATCATCGAAAATCCGGCAATGGTTCCTGCCACCATGCCGAAATTATTCAGCCAACCGGCAAATCGAGCGTGTAGAAAAGCAAGATAAATTAGCAGGGAAATGAGGGCCCAAACTTCTTTAGGATCCCATCCCCAGAATCGACCCCAGGATACATCCGCCCACAGTCCACCCAGGATTGTACCGATGGCCAAAAGCAATACTGCCACCTGAATGGCACGGTAACAGTATTGCGCCAGTGAAGCACATTGTTCAGGGGGGCGAAAATTCCCGCCCTGAACGTTTCCTGCAGGAGTCCGATAGCGTCCGAAGATGTAATAGCCTAAAGCAATATTTCCGAGTCCCAGTGCCAGTCCACCAGCGCCGTAACTTGCGACAATCGTAAGAACGTGAATGGTGAGCCAGAAATTGGAACGTAGGACCGGTTGTAGAGGTGAAAAATTTTCGCTCACAATTTGTGCGTCTGCCGGCAGACTATTACTCAAAAGTAATACGAGGCCGCCGATTCCGGTCATAAATGTCCCACCGATGCCAAAGAACCGTCGCTTGTGCATCTCTTCAAAAGTCTTTCGGGAAATGGCTTCATCGGCTTTACGGCGGATGTAATCATGGACTATAAAAATCGGACTCACCACAGTAGCTAACAGGAAACGTGGAATGATCCATAGCGTAAGTAAAAGGCAAAGGAATCCAACCGCCCAGACCCCAATGCGATTCATACTGCCAAAATCGGATGGCCAAAGTTCAATGTAGGGGCGTCCTCCGTCTCCATAGGGTACTTGAGTCAGGAAGTAGAATAACACCCAAATCAACGCAACACGTAATACGGTTGCTCCATACCCCGCAATGTTCCATGATTGAGAAGACAGTCGTTGGGTCTGTTGCGAAGTAAGTTCACGGGCTTCGTTGAACAAAGGAATGTCTTTTAGGAACGGTGAAGCTGTGATACGCCATGAATCTTTAATGGCAACCAGTATGACTGGTGTTAGGAGGAACCAGGCGGCAAGAAGAGAGACTATGAATGGGACGAATATAATCGTCTCATACATATTGGTAACCGGAGCCCAACCAGTGATGGTTACTCGTAAATAGAATCCATAGACAGTCCAAGTTAATCCAATGAGCAAGGTCGAGATGCCTATGTAAAAGGCAGTTCGTTTGACTTTGTCTGTCCCGAATGACAAGGCAAAAGCGATTAATGCTAGAAAGCTAAATACGGCGGTATATTGAAATGGTTTGCTGTCGTTGTACTTGATTTCAGCCCGAATCCGGTCAAATGCCTTTCCTTCCGGATAGGCGGTGTAATGCATGACATCTTCATCGCGATTGGTAGAACTGAGGGTCTGTCCTATTAATGTGTCACGGGCTTGCGTGGCGTTTGTCCCCAGTTCTTGAATCGCTGTCAGGAAATTAGCTTCCGCTTTCTCAAAGGATGCGTTGTTTCGAGAGCGGTAAGCAGTGGTCAATGCATTCCAACTGGATCGAACTTGTTGAATGTTACTTTCCTCGAATTTTGCCAACAGCCCGTTCTTGATCTGATCCTCTGAAGGCAGGGTGTCGTGTAAAACCGCCTGCAGGCTGATCCACGGCTGTGTATTTCGTCCTTCGTCACGATTCTTTGCAAGCGTGTATGGATTCGAGGAAGGGATGACCAGCATCGTTTGCCGATTGGCATAAAGTGCTTCTTGCAACTGCAACGCCAGTAAGTGAAATTCGTGTGCTTTGTGTTCCATTTCCCGAAATAGCGATTGGAATTCTTTTAATTGCTCGGGCGACAAACCTGCAGGAGAATCGATAAATTCCTGACCGGTATTGGCAAAGTTTGCTTCAAGTTGTTCTGTATAAAAGCAAAATGCTCTAGCATCCGCCGCAATTGCCTGAATGGTCATACGCTCCGGTGCTGTGGCAGTTTCCAGATCGTCCCGCCCGGGGGGCAGCATGCCAAGGATCTTAGCAGAACGTGCTTGCATTAATTGCGAGTATGCAAGGGTTTGCTGGATGCTTTCAGCGAGGCGTGCACCTGCAGAGGGCTGGTCGGGTTCGGCCGAACGCTGAGCTCCAAACAACTGAGCAAGGCGACTAAGGCGGTCATACAGGAGTTCATTCTGATCGTTCGATTCATTGAGTAGATCTACAATTCTATTAGTAACAGAGCAAAATCCCTTACGGTCACCAATGTCTGCAATTTGAATGTGTCCTGTTAGTGGTGAATTTGCCTGCAAGGAAACGCCGCGAAATGTGTCGAGCCTACCTAGAATCTTTTCTAGCAGTTTGAATTCGGGAGACTTTGCATTTTGGGGCTCTTTAATCCACAAATCTAGTGACTTTGAATTTTTTAATTCAGAGGGTGACACATACTTGTAGGTTAGGTCTGCTACGGGAACGCCAATGATTTCTCTAGCGTCATTATGAGCGGCATAGATGAATGGAACCTGTTCCCATTTTTCCGGTTCGATAATCCAACTTAGTACAATTTCAGTTGCCGTCCACTTGACTTCATTTTCAGGAAAGAGGTCAGCCACCGCTTTCAATTCATCTGTGTCATACCCGTTTGGAAAATACAAACCAACATCCAGCTTGATATAGCCCTTGGTCGTATTACAGATCTGTTCCAGCATCTCTTTGGCGTAAGAATCGAAAGGCTTGATTCTTCCCTGATGGAATACGGGTACACTTCTGAGCTTGTCGATCGTAATGTCTTCTGCTCGTGCATCCTTCAACCCTGACACGATCGCCAGTGAAATACAAGTTAGCAGAGTAGATAGTTTTCTGAAGTTCATGACGCTCTCTTTAAGGAAATGCTGGACCTAAATGAAAGTTGCTTACTCGTTTTTAGTTTCACTTGTTTCTATTTTTGATTCCTGATCTGGCTCGCCTTTTTTCTTTCGAGGCTTAAAGAAATAGGCCTTCATATAAAACATGATGGCGATTCCCAAACAGACAATCAAACATCCTAAATTTCGGATGGCTCGGCCAGGGTCACGATTTACCGTTAGAACCGAAAGGTAAAGATCTTCCTGCTGAGAATCCGACGGAATGATTCGTTCATATTCCGAATCGCCAGGCTTCCAGGGGCCACTGAAGCTTTCCTGAAACAATCGGTAACTGTGATCATTGGTTGGGCTATCAAATTCAACCGGTGCGTTCATTGTGATGTAGATGTCGTGCTGAAACGATGCTGATTGATTCCAGTAAAATTTGTCATCGTGAATCAGAAGATGGTCAGCCAGATCGATCCCGTTGGCAGCCACTTCCTGAATGTCCCCACCTGAAGAATTACATGTCATGAGGTGGTGTGTGCGGTGAACAGTGCCGGTATGGTGCCCGATATAACCCTGTCGTGGTTTCTCTGCTGTGATGTATGCCAATCGTCGCTTGGCAGGATGAAAGGCGATCGATGTTGCGTATGTATCTACTTCCAGGGTAATGATGGCACGCGGGTTTATATCGGATGATTTGTCTTTGGGAATGGTCGACTGCATAATTCGGCCACGGGAAGTACTGCCCGGCGTAGTGGGGTCGCGTTCGGCCCAGTATAGCTGTTGATTTTCAGCGTTGATGGCAATGGAGGTTGGCCTTTTTAGTCCATCGATGATCCCAATTTGCATTTTTTGACCTTCGAAGTTGGATCGGCTTATCTGCCCTGCCGAAGTATTTAGCCAGTACAACTGTGATTGCTGCGAATCGGCAAGAATCTGAACAACTTTGCCAGGGGAATGAATAATTCTTGTCGGAGATTTCCCAGAAGTCTCAACACTTTGAATAACCGAGGTTCCTCCAATTTCATCAATCCAAAAGAGTCGGCCGCCCTCCAGTATTAATCCCCTTGGATTATTGATAAAAGCGTTCGTGGTTTCGGTTCCTGTTAATGCTCGCAGACTGTCATTGGAAACGACGGATCTGGTTTCTTTGGTTTCAATATTTGTGACATTGAGTTGACGTTGATTCGTATCAAGCCAATATACGTTTTGCTGGTCAAAGGCAAATCCCTGGACATTTTGATGCGTCATGTTAGGGACGGCGTCGTCGGCATTCGCTCGGACCGGTACGCCAATACTCTCAGCTTGGACGCCAGAATCGCTGGCCACCCAAATTTCCTGAGTGTTTTTCAAGTCTACGAAGTCTACCCAGCTTGAATAATGCGAGGCCTGACTGGTGCCTGGATCCAATTTGCGTTCAAAGTCTTTGAGGCGAATACGGAATCCGATATCGAAAGCTTCTGTCGGCATCGAAAGCACTAGGGTATTACCGGCTTTATCGTCGTGGATTCGAATTTGCTGGTCTGGTTGCTGACGTTCGCCAGGTGCTCCTACGAATGCTCGAATCCAGTGTTCCTCTTCCGTGTCCCCCCACTTTACTTTGACTTTAGCTCGTACCTCCCGTTGAACAATCTGTTTGTCTCGATCGAAAGGTAGAGGCGTTGCAGCGAGTTCGGGTTTTTCCGAGCTCACAAATTTGGAAACATAAAACTGCAACGGGTTTTCAAACTGAGGCATCTGGAACCCGGAAACAGCTGTTTCGGGTGATCCTTTTGCATTCAGATTTCTGGCCTGTACCAGTTGATTCGTCCGTCGATTCCAATAGCGATAGTACAGCTTGGAATCCGCTCCCTGAAGAAATTCAATTCGTGAATAAACTTCGTCCTGACTGGCATTCGGCCCAAACGGCTGGATTTCTTTGGTTGAAAAGTCAAACCAGTAGGTGCCATAGACTTTGTTTTTGTAGTCGTAAACATTGTGATGTGGTTTGTTGGCAAACAAGACGATGTCACGTCCAAGAGGAGTACCTGATTGGTCAAGAACTTGGAGGTGGACGGTTGGAACGACTGGCTCTTCCGAAACCTTTTCCGAATAACCATAAATAGTACCATCGGTGCCAGGCTTACCTTCCACAACGTCATTCCAAAGGCCATTGAGAAGCAATGTATAATCGGTCTCTTCTAATTCGATGGTATCTCCTACCTGATACAGGTTGAGGTCCAAGTGCTGGATTGTCCCATCCACACTGATTACAACCTGTCCGGCAGTTCCAAGTTCTCCACGGGGTGCCGCCTCCAGAAATGCTTTTTGATAGGTTGCATCGGGAGCAATCCATAGCATGACCTTGCCGCCACCAGCTTGCATGGGCTGGCTAAAGCCATAAGGATAGATGTCGCCATAAAACTCGGTAACGGAATCCGGCAGCGGCTGAATCGCAACTGAAAATGCATTAGGTGGCCCGGGAGGGAACTCACCTGGGCGTTCTTCCTGACGTCCGTTGTCTTCATTTAGATATTTCTCAGGCAGTCCGCCGACGACCATTTCGACTCTAGGTTCTGATGACATCTGTGAATTTGCCATAAACTCCAGAACTTCGATTTTGAGCTGTTTGTCGGTTCCGGGAATCTCGGAATCAATCAGTACGGTTCCAGGAGTTGCGCGGTTGGCAAGTTTGAAAATGTGACCGCTCGTCCAACGCAAACTATTTTTGAGAAAGCCTTCTACGGCACCATATTTGACGCCATCGCGGAGGTTATAAGTAAACTGCGTGTCATAGTCTTCCCAGTTGAACGGCCCTGCCGGGAATGGCACGCGACGCAAGGTCTGGATAAAGTCACCGTGGTCGTGAGCAGAGCTCTCGTCGTGATCTTCTTCGATGCTGATATCGAAGAATAAATTGGTTCGATCGAAAGCATAGCGTTCCATTCGGCTTTCGAATACCGGGATCTGAGCGTCAATTCCGTATTGCCGCCCGATTGCCGCACCGGCCAGCAAAACCAGCAGGCCGATGTGAGTGATGACGAAGCCTGTTTGATGTCGCTGCCACGGATATCGGATGGCTGCAGCACAGAAGATGTTGACTCCAAGTAATATATTGAGCCCGTTAAACCACCAGGTTTGGTAAACAAAGTACTGAACCACCGGTGTCCCATATGCGGCTTCTACAAAGGTGGCATATCCCAAGGCAAAGGCCATGGCAAAAATGAGGACAACCGCAAGTTTCAACGATGCACTGAATTCGTAAACCGACAGAATGGCACGAAGTGCAAAAGGTTGGTCAGGAGAAACGAGCTTAGGCTGAGCCATAGGGTTGCGAAAATATCGGAGGGATTACAGAGGTGGAAAGCAACGATCTGAGCTGAATTTTATCGAATTTTTATGACTTTGCTACTGTCAGGAAAGTCACTGATTCAGTCACTTCTCATTATAGCGGGAGGGGGAGTATCTGACAGGTGTAACTAACTCGAAGCACTCAAAAAATAGAACTCTGTTAGACGAGATTTATGCTTGTCGAGCGATTGTTGTCTGACCTGATTAGATTTGGCGTCATACATTTATCGAGCATAGACAATAGATCGCGATTCCCGTTTTACCAAAGGACGAACGGACTGCTCGATGATTAACGCGTAATTCGAAGTGAGGGAATGAGACTCAATTCCGACTATTTGCGTTTTCCACGATCCAGAATCCAGCCAACGATGATGACAATGAAGAACACTCCAAAAGCAACGCTTGGCCAGAGCCAGGGTTGTGTCTTAAATGATGTTCCATTTTTGAATTCCGCAAACATTTTAACAACGTATCCCGAAACCGATTTAGGAGTCTCGTCGTGCAGGCTCCAGATGTTCCGGACGACGTCCATCATTAAGAAGACGATCGATAACTGCACGAGAAATATCATAAAGAGGCTCATGACGTTGAAGAACCCGTATGTAGCTTCCTGCAGTGGAGGCCCAGTAATGGTAGCCTCGGCGAGCATTTCGCTTTCCATCATGGGTTCCCCTTGCGACTCATCAAAACCGTCGGGTGTACCCATCGGTGCCGCCGCTGCAAACGGATCCGGTGTCACGGGAGCTCCAAATGGATCGCCTGCTGGTTGAGCAGCAAATGGGTCGACGGCAGGTTGTGCGGCAAACGGATCCGCTGCCGGTTGTTGGGCGAAAGGATTTACTCCGCCGTCAGGAGCAACCATGGTCGCGGCGTCATCACCAAACGCTGCAGAATCTGAGATCGCGATCACCTGACTACCGCTATCAGACATGTCATTGTCCGGAGTTCCACCAAGCATAAACTCTTCATCAGCCTGAACATCTCCCGCATCAGGTAACTCGAGAGAAATTGAGCTGTCTCCAGCCAGGTCAACTGCACCTTCCAGTGAAATTCCGCTATCCTGTGGGCTGCCGATGTTCACTCCACTATCGGATGCCAGGCTAATGTCGCTACTTTCTGCTCCACTGCCCATCAGTGAATCGTCTCCGCCCAGTACCAGATCGTCTTCACCTACCTTAAAGTCAGCGCTGTCACCGATGGCGAATTGGGTATCGCCTTCCGTGCTAGCACCCAGATCGAGGCTCAGTTCGTCTTCACCTACATTTAAGTCGCCCATGCCGAATTGGGTATCGTCCTCCGAACCACCACCTAAATCCAGGCTCAGTTCGTCTTCAGTGTTTACATCCAGTGCGTCCGCACCCACGGCAAAATGTGTTTTGTCTTCTGAATCAATCTCGCCTTGTTCGTCGAGGTCCAGAGAGAATTCATCTTGTTCATCGAAGTTGAAGTCGCCACCAACGGCAAATTGTGTCTTATCATCCTGGTCGATATCACCTTCGCCTAAATCAAGAGACAGCTCGTCTCCTTCATCTAATTCCAATTCGAGAGAATCGGATAACTTGAGGTCACTGTCGTGAGGGCTGGAACCACCCTCTGCGCCAATGATGGGCCCGCTTCCACCACTTGCCGAGGAAACTGGGGCTCCATCGACTAACACCGAGTCGGCATCGTCATCGGTTAGATTATATTCGTCACCATCAGCACCACTGCCAAGCGTGATGCCGTTCATGTCGGCAAACCTTTCAACTTCGTTTTGATTAAACGTATAGCCGTTATCAGTTTTGGTTGCGTGGATATCACCTGTACCAGCTAATTCCTCCAGACGTTGAGGAGTAAGGCCGAGCAATTCAGCAGCTTGGTTAAGGGTTAGATCTGCCATGAGAAAACACCAATAGTTTATATGAGGTAAACCTGCTCCCCCTCCATGAGGCACAGTCCCACCGTCTTGCGCATATTATTACCTGTATTCCTGTTCGGTATTCTGACTAGTCAGGCTTTACATTTTGTTCCTACCGATAATCGGCAAATTAGGGTGGTTGGCCGGTTTTCAGTTATTGTTGGATGAGACGTTGTATTTCTCGTGGGGTTGGTGTATCTGAATTAAATTCATCCAACTCGAAATCCCAACGAGCATTTCGGGCACTCAATAATTTGATTTTTCCGGATCCCCGTTGGATTAAATAAACGCAAATTGCCTTGGTTTTAACGTCGATTACCGTTAATTGCTGGCCTTCTTCGGTATCCTGAGAAGACATGAGCAGATAATTATTGCCATGGACAGATCCTCCGGTCGTTTGTTTCCCGAGTCTGGTACCGATGGGATTCTGAGCATGAGTGGCACTCTGTTGACTGCCAATAAAACCCGCAATCATTAAACCGATACAACCGATACAGATTACCCAGCTTCTCTGCAGTTTGGTCATTTTCTCTCCTTAGAAAACCAATTCATGTCTTGTCGTGAATTTGCTCGTCTAACGAGCAAACCATTCCGTCTTCTTCATTCTAGGCATGTGCAGTAATTGTTCAAGCAAATCCAATATGAAACTTTATTCCAATCGCTGAACAGATCCAAAGGTAATACGAATAAGTTGCTGAGAATATGACGAGACGTATTTTCCAGGTTTAGTATTGATTGTTTACGGTTACTCTATTCGTTGAAGTCGCTTTGCGGGAAACATCTTTCACTGCTGTGCTACTTACGATAGTTAGCCAGCCGTTAAATTTGTCGCCCCTTAAAAAGGACAAAAAAGAGTATATAAACTGTAACGATTATGCCGAATTTGACGATGTGAGCATGTCTTATGTGATCTCGTGCGGTACGCACGAATTTAAACGCATTTAGACTTAACTACCCGGAGGATGAATGTTGTCTCGGCCTAAATCAAATTCGGTTATTAATATCATCTGGAATCTGGGGTGGCCGTTACTTTGGGGCGCGGTCTTCAGTATTACCTTTTATGAGCTTTTGGAGGGGCCGCTGGATGCGGAAAACAATCCGGTTCTGCACAGGTATTTTCTTGGCCATCCTATCGCAGTAGCCACAACCGTTATGTTTTTTGTTGCCATGGCCGCATTGATTCTCCGCGGGATCAACCTTCTAAACCAGCAGCTCATCTTGAGCACTCTTAAACTTCCTAAGATTAAGGGACAATGGAAACAGGCGGACCGTGAACAGGCGTCAGAGTTATTGACGCATGCGGAATCGTGGTCTCAAAGAATCGCGAATAGTTATCCGGGGCTACGATTGATCGGTTTGTTGGAGATGATTCGCAGTACCGGTTCTACTTCAACACTAGGCGAAGAGATGAAATACGCGTCCGAACGCGATGCCGATCGTCAGTATGAAGGAGCCTCTCTGGTTCGTATTATTATATGGGCTACGCCTATGCTCGGCTTTTTGGGCACCGTCATGGGGATTACTCAGGCCTTGGGTGATTTGGCGAGCCAACAAATTGGTGAGGATCTAAATGGTGCCATGCAGGGGCTCTTTAGTGGGCTTTATGTTGCATTTGATACAACCGCCGTTGCGTTGACATTGTCAATAGTATTGATGTTTTGCCAATTCATGGCGGACCAATTCGAAACGGAGTTACTGGAGGGAGTAGATCAGCTAGTTGAAGAGGAGTTGAGAGGTAGGTTTGGAGGAAGCGATCCGGCAGATTCTGCTGTATTACCAGCAGCGTCCCTCGCAGCAACTATGGATGAGCTGGTGGCAGCTCAGGCCTCGCAATGGTCTGAAGCCATTGCCGTCGTGCAAAATCACTGGCAGCAATGGACGGCTGAGCAAGGTGGCTCGATGGGAGAAGCAATGTCACTGGCACTTGTTTCCTCGATGGAGAAGCAAATCGAGTTGCAACGAAACGAATGGCAGCAATGGCAAGGATTGCTAAAGGAAAATGCTCAGTTGCTGGCAGACAATCAGGAAAAGATGAATCAGCAGGCAGAATTATTAGGCCGTGTCATGGAAGCGACCGGTGAAGTGGCATCGCTTGAACAGACATTAAATTCCAACCTGAATCACTTACAGGAAACCAGGCAATTTGAAGATGCTGTGATTAGTCTTTCTGCGGCAATCCAATTGCTTTCGACTCGCATCAGCGGTGGCTCTAAATCACTTGATTTAAAGGGTGACGGTACGAACTGTGGAAAGGCAGCATGACCTCTAAAAGGAAACGACATCGTCATGGGGGTGCTCCGTCCATGTTCCCTTTCCTGGCGGTATTGATATGCACGATGGGAGCGTTGATTGCCGTGTTGGTCGTTGGGGTACAGCAGGCGCGTGTTGCTGCTGCTCAGGAGAGCCATTTTGATAGCGAAAAAAATCTACATCTGGTGGACGTCAATGAATCTCGGGAGGCGGAAATAGAGAATTATCAGTGGCGCAGTGAAATACTGGAGTCCAAACGAAGTGAGTACCAGAACACCATTCAGCAGAATCGCCTCCGTCTGGCTCAGCTGGAAACCCACATCCGGGACCTGGAAGGCCGTTGGCAGGCTTTGTTGAACAAAGCTAAGCTGGTCGAAGAGCAACGACGGGATTCTAACGACGAGCAGATAGATTTCGAAAAAGAAATAGCCGATCTACAACAGCAGATCTTCGAGGCGCGAACAGAGTTAGAGCAGGCTCGCATCGCTTCGCAGCAATATGAAAAGTCATATGCAATCGTTCCTTATCAGGGAGAATATGGTACTCATCGACGTCCAGTCTATCTGGAATGCGTGGCTGAGGGGGTCATGATTCAGCCGGAAGGCATATTGATTTCTCACGCTGACCTCGATGGTCCACCAGGCGCCGGCAACCCGCTTAACGCTTGTTTGCGCACCATTCGTGAGTTTTATGCCCGACATACACGCAATGAGAACGAGGCTCCCTATCCATTGTTGATTGTGCGCGCTGAAGGCATCATGGCTTTTGGTAAAGCACGACACGCAATGACTGACTGGAAAGACGAATATGGTTTTGAATTAGTCAGTGATGATTTGCCTCTTGCCTTTCCAAACCCTCAGCCCGCTTTATCGGGGGAATTGAAGAAAACCATTACCTTGGCAAAAGATCGTCAACGGGCATTGGCCATGGCAATGCCAAGCAGGTATCCGGGCCAACAAAGTAGGCGACGCCAGGAGCCAATGGAGACAGTCTTTAATACAACCACTGAAAGTGGTGATGGGTTTGGAGATGGACAGACGGCTACCGACTCGACTGGGACACAGTTGGGTACCGGCGGTTCAGCCGAAGAGAAAGCTTTTTCGCCCAACAATACGGAGAATGCCGGTGAGCAAACAAATGCCGGTAATGGTCTTCAGGGGACTGTTGCCGGACAGACAGCGGGGGGGATGCTGGCTCCTCCTGGGGGTGTTGGTATGGCTGGCAGACCACAGGATTGGGCTCTGGGAAACAAACAGAGAGGCCCTGCTATTACACGACCGGTTCGCGTGATTTGTGAGACCGACCGTCTGACGATCATTCCTGCTGCTGGTGAACGTGGCAAGAGTGTTTCTGTGGATCTTGGGACATCCGTTCAAGGCAGTATCGATCAATTTGTGACCGCAATACATAACCATATTGCCCAATGGGGCATTGCGATTGCCGGTGGACACTGGAAGCCGGAATTGAAAGTCGAGATTCAGGCGGGAGCAGAGGCTAGATTTAAGGAATTGCAGTTTGCATTGTATGGTAGCGGAATTAATGTGTGGCGGCACACAGAATAAATGAAGAGACGAGCATCGAAAGAGAATGGAATCGGTGGACTGGATTCTTTTCAGGACATCGTAGCCAATCTAGTTGGCATACTGATCATTCTGGTGATGATTGTGATGATGCGTGCGCGCGATGAATTCAGTCAGCATCCTACGAACCCTACGGCCGAAGAAGTCCCTTTGGAATCAGTCGAGCAGGCTCGGGCTGTGGCGTTGGCAGTCGAAGGCAGCATTTTGGAACTTGATGATATCACTCAGCATCAGGAATTCGAACTGAGCTATCGAAAGCGGGAGCGAGATCGCATACTCGAAGCAATTACCCTTGCTGAGCAAGAACTTATCAGTCAACAGAAGACACTGTCATCTGAAAGTCAGGTCAGTGTTGACATGGCGGCCCAATACGAAGCCATGGCTAGAGAATTAGGAGATTTAATTCGTAGTCGCCAAGTGTTGAAGCAGCTCCAGCCCGACGTACATGTCATTGAACATATGCCGACTCCCATGGCTAAGACGGTCTTTGGAAAAGAGATTCATTTTCGCCTCGATGATGGACGTATCTCCTACGTGCCGTTTGACGAACTCGTGGATCGTATGAAACGCGATGCGCAAAATAATGTTCATAAACTGCACGATCATTCTCAGATTACGGAGACCATTGGGCCGGTTTCCGGATATCGCCTGCGATACGAGTTGGGATACACCAACGACGTCGTCAAGACTCGAACCGGCCCGCGGTTGCAACAGAAAATTGAAATGTTGCAGCTAGAGTTGATACCTGTACAGGCGGTGCTTGGTGAACCGGTGCAGGAGGCATTGACCGATGGATCACAATTTATGCAGTACATTAAACGGACAGTACCTGAAACAACGACCGTGACAATCTGGGTTTATCCGAATAGTTTTGATGACTTTCGCAAGTTCAAAAATACGTTGTTTGCGATGGGTTTCGCATGCGCTGGACGTCCACTTCCTGAAGGTCTGTATATTTCAGCCTCTCCTCACGGGACGAAGTCCGTCCGTCAGTAATCCTTCCGTCACAGAGGGAAGCTCACAATTTTTTAAGACCGTATGCGACAGCGTCTACGATTGTTCTGATCTGATCACTGGAAACAGACAGCGGTGGCATGATTACCAGCGTATCGCGCAGCGGTCTTAACCACACTCCTCTTTCGCGTGCTGCTCGACACACTTTTGAGCCCGAGTTCAGACTGGGGTCGAGCGGAGTTTTGCTGTTTTTGTCGGCAACTAGTTCAACGGCCGCTAGTAGTCCGCGCTGGCGGATGTCGCCAACCAGTGGATGTTCGGCCAATTGTGTGTTTAAGAGTTCTGACAGAAGCTTGCTCTGTATAGCGACGTTGGCAAGTGTCTGCTCTTGCTCGAAAACATCAAGAGAAGCCATAGCCGCTGCGGCTGCCAGTGGATTCCCGGCATACGTGTGCCCGTGGTAAAAAGTTTTGATCCCTTCCCCAAGAAAGGCTTCCCAGACTTCTGAGGTTGCTATGGTCGCTGACATGGCCAGATAGCCACCGGTCAGGCCTTTAGCCAGACACAAAATATCAGGTGTTACGTTTTCTTGTTCGCAGGCAAACATTGTTCCCGTCCGTCCAAATCCCACCGCGACTTCATCGGCAATTAAGAGTACATCATATTTGCGGGTCAGATCACGCACTCCACGCAGGTAACCCGCCGGCTGCATGACAAGACCTGCGGCTCCCTGGACTAGAGGTTCGATGATCATCGCTGCTACTTGCTGATGATGTTTGCGTAGAACTTTCTCGAGTTCGTCCAGATAATATTGCGTGGCCTGTTGATCGGTGACTCCATCTGGAAGGCGATAGGTGTTGGGATTCTCGATCCGGATGACATTAAACAATAGAGGTTCAAACATTTCGTGAAAGCGAGCGACCCCACCTACACTGACGCTGCCGAGTGTGTCACCGTGATAGGCCGAACCCAGCGCGATATAAGTGTTCTTTTGTGGTTTGGGGTTTTCACGCTGATGCCAGTATTGAAATGCCATTTTGAGTCCGACTTCCACACTACTTGCACCATCCCCGGAAAAAAATGTGTGCTGCAAGGATCCCGGAGTCAATTCAGCGAGACGTCTTGCCAACTCGATCGTAATGGGATTCGACATTCCCAGTGATGTGACGTGGGCTACCTTTTCGAGTTGGCTGGTAATCGCAGCATTGATGGTTGGATGGCAATGTCCGTGGACATTACACCAGACACTGCTTACACCATCGATGAGTTGATTGCCGCGGACATCGGTAAGCACGCATCCCTTGGCGGACTCGATCATGAGCGGCTCATAATCCTGCATTTGGGTGAAAGCGTGCCAGACATAGTGTCGGTCCCACTGAGCAAAGACGTCCCAGTCGGGTGGGGGCGTGTTTTCCGAGTTATTGGAGGTCATAGTGAAAAGCCTCACTGATCCCCTGATCCGGGAGTTACATATCGTTGATGATGTCGAGGCAAATCTGGCGGACCTGCCCCGGGTTGACATTGGGATTCTCTTTCTTCGCCTGTCCGATTAAAGCACCGACGGCCTTTTCATTTCCACTTTTTACATCATCCACTACACGTTGATTGCGTTCAATCAGTTGGCGGCATAAGTCTTCCAGTTCCCCCTGATCAACTTTTTCGATGCCCATCTCGTCGACAACGTCAGCGGCCGATTTTCCGGATTCAAGCATGACCGCAAAGACACTCTTGGCTTTTGAACTGTCCAAATCACCCGATTGAATCAGCTTAAGTAAGCCTGCAAGTTGTTCCGGGCTCATATTGAATTCATCAACGGTGATTTCTAGTTCATTAAGGGTTCGTAACACTTCTCCCTGAACCCAGTTCCCTGCCAGTTTGTTATCCTCGGATACTGCCGCCAATTTGAGAAAGTAATCAACTAAACCACGGCCTTGGTTGACGATCACATCTGCGGTATATGTAGTCAGACCGAAATCAGACTCCAGTCGTTCACGGAGCATCGCTGGCAGTTCAACGATTTCCTTGCGAACTTCTTCAATCTGCTCGTCGGTAACCACTACAGGAACAAGGTCAGGACACGGGAAGTACCGATAGTCGGCCGACTCTTCTTTTTCTCGTTGGGAACGAGTAACCTGAGCGGAATCGTCCCAGCCACGGGTCTGTTTGGGTAGTTCGCCGAGTACTTTACCTGTTTCCTTCCAAACATCATATTGTCGCTTCGCTTCGTAAGTGATGCCCCGCTCGACACTGCGGAAACTATTCATGTTTTTGATTTCCACAATCGGAGTGGCAATCATGCCGTCGTCGGTAGGAATGTGGAGATTGACATTGGCATCACACCGCAATGAACCTTCCTGCATATTACAATCTGAAACATCGAGATATGTCAGTAGTAACCGGAGTTCCTGCATGTAGGCTTTCGCTTCCACAGCACTACGCATATCCGGGTAACTTACGATCTCCAGCAGAGGGGTGCCTGTACGGTTCAGGTCGATGCGGCTATCGGCTCTACCGGCCGCTTCGTCGTGCATGCTCTTTCCGGCATCTTCCTCAAGATGCGCTCGGATGATTCGCACGCGACGGGGCTCAAACTCGTCCTTGGTAGACTTGATATCCAAATAGCCCTCTTCGCTCATCGGCAAATCAAATTGGCTGGTTTGATACCCCTTGGGTAGATCCGGATAGAAGTAATTCTTGCGATCCCACTTCGTATAGTTGGGGATTCTGCAGTTTAAAGCCAGAGCGGTTTTCATTCCCAGGAAGTAAGCTTTGCTGTTCATCACCGGAAGCGAGCCTGGCATGCCGAGGCAAACCGGACAGGTTTGTGTATTCGGAGGGTTTCCAAATTCAGTGCTGCACCGGCAAAACAATTTTGTATTCGTTTTTAACTGGACATGTACTTCCAGACCGATCACGATGTCGTAGGCGGCGTCACTCATGAAATTTCGGGCCTCCGAGTATGAAAGTCTGTGGCATTTTGAAACATCTGAGCGGCACGCAGCAGTTTTTCCTCTTGAAAAGGAGCGGCTTGAAGTTGCAAGCCGATAGGTAAGCCATTTTCAGTGAACCCACATGGAAGAGAAATGCCGGCAACGCCAGCCAAATTGGCTGTCACGGTGTATAAATCTTCAAGGTACATTGCCATCGGATCGCTTGCCTTTTCGCCTTTGGCAAATGCCGGATTGGCAGTGACTGGACCAATGATCATGTCCACTTGCTCAAAGGCCTGGTCATAATCCTTTCGAATCAGCCGACGCACTTTTTGAGCCTTGAGGTAAAATGCATCGTAATAGCCTTCGCTAAGTGCATAAGTTCCCAGCATAATTCGACGCTGGACTTCGGCACCAAACCCCTGACTGCGTGTCTTACGGTACATGCGAACAAGTGGGCCTTCGTCGCTTCCGTCTTCGGCCAGTTCAGCCAGCACTTCGGCTTGATCAGCGCGGTATCCGTAGTGAGCACCATCGTAGCGTGCCAAGTTGCTGGAGGCTTCGCACGGTGCAATGATGTAGTAAGTCGCGATGCCGTAATCTGCATGAGGCAACTCGATGTTTTTAATGGAAGCCCCCAGAGATTCGTAAATTGCAATCGCCTGTTTGACTGCTGACTCGATTTCCGGATCGATCCCTTCACCAAAGTGATGTTCGACAACCCCAAGTGTCAGATTTTCCAAAGGTTTGCCGACTGACTCTGAATAGGCAGGAACCGGTATATTGACGGAAGTCGAGTCGAGGGGGTCATAGCCGGCTAAGACTTCCATTAGCAGTGCAGCATCTTCGACGGTTTTAGCTAAGGGCCCAATTTGGTCGAGACTACTGGCAAACGCAATCAATCCATAACGACTAACTCGACCGTAGGTCGGCTTTAAGCCGACACAGCCACACAAGGCCGCCGGTTGACGAATTGAACCGCCGGTGTCAGTGCCGACCGAAAGCGGTGCCATGTCGGCTGAAACACACGCTGCTGCTCCACCACTACTTCCTCCCGGGATTCTGGATGTATCCCAGGGATTATAAGTTGGATGATAGGCCGAGTTTTCAGTGGAACTGCCCATCGCGAATTCGTCCATATTGGTGCGTCCCAGAATAACGGCATCTGCCGCCAGAAGATTTTCAACAACTGTGGCGTTGTAGGGGGGGGCAAAATTCTCAAGCATCCTGGATCCACAGGTGGTGGGAGTATTTATTGTGCATAGGATGTCTTTGATCGCCACGGGCAGTCCGGCTAATTTGCCAAGCGACTCACCGGCCTTGCGTTTGCGGTCGATTTTCACTGCTTGCGCTAACGCTGTCTCACTTTCCACCCTTAGAAATGCTCCGACAGATGTGTCAACCGCATTGATTCTCTCAAGATAGGCCTGAGTCAATTCAGCACTGGTTATTTCTCCGGACTGGAGTAACGCTAATTGTTCGGTGGCGGATTTTTGAATGATAGACATGTTGTTTTCTCGACGTTGCCTGTGCGTCTGGCTTTATTTTATAGGATCCGAATGCTATTCGCCCAATACAGCCGGGACTCGGAAATACTCTCCATCGCTTTTGGGGGCATTTTTCAAAGCCTCTTCACGAGACAGGCTGGGACGTGGCACGTCTTCAGCTAATGCATTGTGAACGTCCAACGCATGAGCCATTGGCTCAACATCGTCGGTGTTAAGCTCGGATAATTTGTGAACATACTGGACGATCTGAACCATATGGTCAGTCATTTTATCCAATTGCTCTTCGTCGAACTTAAGTCTGGCTAACAGTGCGACTTTTTCGACATCCTGACGAGTGAGTGACATGATGGATGATCCTCTTGTAGCGGAAGTACAAAAAAATCCCGAAACATACCTCCGACCTACTTAGCGAGATCGTCATGGCACGCCGCCGGCGGACCAATGGAAGTTTCGGGAATTCGTTGTTGTGGTGAGAAGCGAATAGGGATTCACTTCACCTGGGGTTAAACTTCAAACGGTTTAACAGCGACGGCCTTACGAACTGCTCCACTACGGATGCACTGAGTACATACATGCATACGCTTATTGGTGCCGTCTGGTTGGACTACGCGGATTCGCTGAAGATTCGGCTTGAATTTACGTCGAGTAATACCTGTGATTTTGGTACCAACTCCACCTAAATACTTAGCTTTACCGCGGGTTTCAACCGAATTACCGATTTGTGCCTGCTTGCCGCAAATTTCGCAAACTCGAGCCATGAGCTGCATTCCTCAAAAAAATGGTTTTGTCTGTATGGCCAACTTTTAAGTAAGTGGAAAAGCTAAGTATAACCGGATAAATGGTCTCTGCAACGGGTCGTTTTGGCCTGCTTTGATTGATTGCCACCTATTTATTTAGTATTTCAATGGTGAATCTTTACCCATTCCCATGGTCTGCATACTCGCATCGGACATTTTCTGGCGATAAAATCAGTTAAACGCTTAGATTACTTCTGCTGCACTGGAATTTCGCGTGTTTTTGAAGCTCTAAAGAGATTTCTGGACGGGAAAGTGATCTGAGATCCCTGTCATTTATTGAAAGATTGATTGGATGATCCAATTTCAAAACCAGTGTGTCCCAGGCAGCACTCGAAGATTCTCAATCCAGATTCTATGGATGTTTTTGATCATACTTACAGTTTCTCAGCTTCAAGCGGCTGAACTACTTACCTATGCCGGGCAGATGATAGGTGACAAGGGTGATCCGGTGATTACGACAAAACGCTTTACGCTGGCTGCTGTTCGTGATGTCACTGCAGACGGAGGCACATTGCATTGGATTATTGTCGAAGATGGTCGAGGCGCGATTCCATGGCCTCACAGCTATGGCTCTTCGCAATGGCTTGATGGGAACGGATTGAATGTCCAGGCCACCACTGCGTCAAAGAATAACCCCCAATTGCTATACAAAAACGAGGAATTGAATGCCTACGTGGCCGTTGCCCTGCCGCAACTCGCAGACGGCCAGAAACTGAATCAGGAATCCATTTGGAAACAGGGGCCAGTGACCTACCGCGTAACAGAACGACAGACGATTGACGGTGAACAAACCTGGCGTGTTCTGGGGTTTACCAATTTCGGAGTGAAACGAACGTTTTGGGTGAATGATCAGGGATATATCGTACGTCTGCGAGAAAATGTAACAAT
Organism: Planctomycetaceae bacterium; assembly: GCA_002717145.1. Classification (GTDB taxonomy): domain Bacteria; phylum Planctomycetota; class Planctomycetia; order Pirellulales; family Pirellulaceae; genus UBA721. Next base: position 28,103 of record PBCP01000025.1, read on the forward strand.
TGGACGAGGAGATCGATTTGATCTGGAATATGATTTGAAGAATGTTGAAACACTCGATGACGATGCTCGCTCCAAAGTGACCACAGCCTTTGATGTGTTCAATAAGTTTCGCATGAAAGTCGATATTGAAAAACTTCAGAAGGAAATTGTTTGGAACGATGAACAGTTGGAGGTGCTTCGTGAAGACATCGACCGCTTAGTTTCAGTGTCCGGGCAAACGCCGTTGAGTGCCGTAGCCAGGCTTGCACAGGCAGATTTGAAAACCCAAAAGGGACGCAGTGGTGGTGTGGCAACGTTGATGACTCGCGCTATTGGCAAGGTAGTGGAAAAGCCTGGTTTTGAGCTCTATCGAGGCAACGAATATTCGGACGATTCACTTCTCGGAGGCATTACCGTTCTCCACTTTTGGGAATACCGGAGTAGCCCTTTAGAGCAACCTTATGGACAGGTTGGATATCTCGACTTCCTTTATCGCAAGTACAAAGACCAGGGAGTAAACGTGCTCGGTGTTGTATCTAATACACTGCTAGAGGATCCTGCAGAACGCTCTCGTGTTCGAGTCAATGCCCGAAAATTTGCGTCGTTTATGAATCTCAGTTTTCCAATTGTGGCGGACGTTAAGCAATACATTGGTAAGATTGGTGACCCACGCGGAGCCGGCGCGAAATTGCCGTTGTTTATCGTGCTTGATCAAAAGGGGCGGATTGTACATTACAAAGCAGGATTCTACGAAGTCGATCGGGATTTGGGACTTAAGTCACTTGACAACGTTGTTAAAGAACTGCTGCAAGAGAATTCAGAATAAGAAACACCAATGAGTAAGCTTTCGATGGAACGTCTCGATGCTTTGTTAAGTGGAGTGTCGGAACAATATTCTTCCCGTCTTCTGGCGGCAGTTCGATTCGCAGTGGAAGCAGGTCAGCAAACATTGAGTCGATTCTGTAAGCATGATTTGCAGGTTGAAAAGAAAAATGATAAGTCGCCTGTGACCGAGGCAGATAAGAATGCTGAATTGTTGTTGAGAGAACGAATCCAACATTCCTTTCCCCATGATGCAATCGTTGGCGAGGAATTTGAAAATATTGAAGGGACTTCAGAGTACCGTTGGATTGTTGATCCGATCGACGGAACCAAGTCATTTATCTGTGGAGTGCCTTTGTATGCAACATTGGTCGGTGTGGAATGGGGGGATGAAAGCAGAATTGGAGTCATCTATATCCCCGCACTCGAGGAACTCATCTTTGCCGAAGTTGGGGTAGGTGCTGGATACGTTCAGGGAGACGGCGAATTGGCTACGCCCCGAGTTTCTTCGACTACCAGTCTGGCTGACAGTTGCTTCGTTACCTCGCAGGTAAGCACTTTTTATGAAGTGAATCGAGGGGCTGGGTACCTCGCACTCGAAGAAAAAGCATATATCACTAGAACCTGGGGAGATGCATACGGGTACCTTTTGGTTGCAACCGGACGCGCGGAAGTCATGGTGGATGCCATCATGAATGTCTGGGACGCGGCCGCCATACTCCCGGTGATGATTGAGTCAGGCGGTACCTTTACCGATTGGAATGGAAATGCCACGATCCATGGTGGTGAAGGAATTGGTACGAATGGTACCGTCCACGAAGAAGTGCTGGCAACGATTCAATCCGCGGGGGGCTAGCCTGTTCGTCTGTCAGGCTCAGAGGCTAGAACTTTAGGCGAGCTTGAATTCTAAGGCAGATTAGTCTCCACCTGCGAAGCGTCGGCCTTCCCTTTTTTGGGCTCGTCGTATTTGAACGAGTAGAATACTAGTAGGCTGGCTCCGCAAACCAGTAAGCAATCGGCAATGTTGAAGTTGGGCCAGACGAGATCCTGATAAGTGAACAGGATGAAGTCCCGTACGCCATAGGCATAGTCAGGATGGATGTCAGTTCCATGCCACCACCCCATACGGTCGTAGAAGTTGCCGATGACGCCTCCCGTGATACATGCCAAACAAATCGTTAGGAATAGGCTTTTCCAGGCTTCGCCGCGGACAAACCAAAATAGAATTGCCGTAAAGGCAATGACAGAAAAGAGTGCAAAGATGCTGCTGCCGCCCTGCCCCATACCAAACAATGCACCCTGGTTGACCGCCGTTTGAAAACCAAAAAAGTTCTCGATGATCCACCAGTCGACACCGATTGTTTCGTGAGGTAAGCCAAGTTCTTCAAACATATAGGACTTAGTCCACAAATCCGCTATCAAACCAGCAGCACTGATTGTAAGAAAGAGAATTAACCGTCTTGCCAGAGTCGGAGCTGCTTTATTCTTTTGAGAATTCAGCTCGTTTTGAACATCCATGCGTTGTCGGTTTAACCGCCTCGCTGGATTTGCTCAGCACATTTAACGCAGTGAGCGGTAAACGGGAGGGCCTTGAGCCGCATTTTAGGAATCTTACTTCCACAGGCCTCACAAACGCCGTAGGTTCCTTTCTCGATACGTACCAACGCTGCTTCGATCTGTTCGAGCACTTCTTCTTCGTTGGCCATTAACGAAAGTGAGAAGTCTTGTTCGTATTGATCGGATCCCATGTCAGCCATGTGGTTGGATAGTGTCGATCCACTTCCGGCAGCCGCATTCTTATTAAGTGCTGCGTCGGCCAATCCACTAACATCTCCGCGCAGACGGGCACGGAGCACTGTTAGCAGTTCTTTAAACGGCTTTGATTCCCGCTTTTTCATTGCATTTTTGAGTTTTGCCATGTCTCTTTTACTCTGGCTGATTCTTACCTGATTCAAATATACAGTCTGATTAAATTCGAGCTTCCGCCAACGCTAAATTGGAAGCTTTCAAAAAGAAAATTGTAGGAATGGGGCCCAAAGCTGTCAAACACCCCCCCCAATTAATATAAGCGCACCTAATGCTAGCGGGTTAGTGCTCGCTTCCTCTCTTATAGTGGTTGATGATTTGGGATGTTCTTTTTAGACTGTAAATTAAGGCGTTTTTAGTTGAATTGGTAGTGTTTTGGCCATAGCGTACCATGGCCCTCTACTCCTCTACGCCAAGCCAATCAATTGTTACAAGAACGGGTCCAATTCTTGATTTTTAGAGACGCAGCATATCAACAATGTATCCACCCGGACTGCGGTGCACAGTTCGGTATTGAACAAGTTGTAACGGGTTGTAACATCTGTGGAAGTTTGCTCGATGTAAAATATGACTGGAATCAGGCAGGGACTCCCACGGACTGGTCCTACTATCAGAATAAATGGGGGCGAAGGTATGCCCCTTTGAATTTTAGTGGAATATGGCGATTTCACGAATTGCTTCCTTTTGCTACCCCTGAACACGTGGTCACTGTTGGTGAGGGGCAAACATTGCTTCAGCAGGCGGATTTTGTCTCCAAATATGTCGGAATGGATACAGGGAATCTGTTTCTTCAATACGAAGGAATGAATCCCTCTGGCAGCTTTAAAGATAATGGCATGTCAGCCGCATTTACGCACGCTCACAGTGTTGGAGCGCAGCGTGCAGCTTGTGCTTCGACAGGAAATACCTCTGCGTCGCTGGCCATGTATTGTGCCGTTAGCCAACTGATGAAAGCCGTGATCTTTATCGGTTCCGGAAAGATTGCATATGGCAAGTTATCCCAGGCGTTGGAATATGGAGCATTGACAGTTCAAATCGCGGGTGACTTTGATGATGCGATGAAACGTGTGCAGGAAGTTTGTAGAGAACTTGGAATCTATCTGGTTAACAGCATCAATCCCTTCCGACTGGAAGGCCAGAAAACCATCATGTTTCGAGTGTTGGAACAACTTGGCTGGGAAGTACCGGACTGGATTGTTGTTCCCGGCGGAAATCTTGGCAATTCGAGCTCGTTTGGAAAAGCTTTTATTGAACTGAAGCAGTTGGGGCTGATCGATCGCGTTCCGCGTCTGGCAATTATCAATGCTGCAGGTGCTGACACTTTATATGAGTTGTATGAGAATCGTGGAGTGCGTTGGAACGGCGGGCACATTGATCGCAATGTTCTGCAGTCGTACTACGACGAACTTGATACTAGTAACAAGAAAGCATCGACTATTGCCAGTGCGATTGAAATTAACAGGCCTGTCAATTTTGATAAGTGTTTGCGAGCTCTGGATTTCTGTGATGGAGTTGTCCGCAAAGCAACGGATCAGCAGATCTTAGATGCCAAAGCAAAGGTTGGAATCGGAGGGATTGGCTGTGAACCGGCCAGTGCCGCCAGTGTTGCGGGGGCTAAAATGTTACGTGAGCAAGGCATTATTGCTTCGAGTGACCGCGTAGTCTGCATTTTGACGGGCCATCAGTTGAAAGATCCGACCGCCACGGTGGCTTACCATACAACCGATCAGGACAAATTCAATGAAGTGTTGGGAGTACGTGGAGTTAGCCGGGCTAATTTTGCGAATCGAGCTGTCGCTGTCTCCAACAGCCTTGATGAGATAATCAAAGCGATCAAGCTTTACGGTTAAATACACTACCGAATATCTCGCTTCAGGGATGGCCGTTGATCGTTTTTTGAAAAAGGAATAGAAAAAATGATAGGAATTGCAATTCACGGTGCTGCCGGAAGAATGGGGCAGCGTTTGGTTGCTTTGGGAAGTCAGGATGAAGATGTTCAATTGACCGCGGCCATTGAATCTGACAGCCACCCCCTGATAGGACAGGACGCAGGTGTGATAGCAGGCGTTGGGGAAATCGGAATCAGCTTTAGTCCGGACTGGGATTCGGATACACAGGCTGTTATTGATTTTTCAGTACCTGCCGGAGCGGAGGCAATTACTCGAGCATGTTTAGAACGCAGGACACCATTGGTGATTGCCACGACGGGATTGAGTGACGATCAAAAGGCGCTGATTGAACAGGCTGCGGAGGAAATCCCAATCGTCTGGGCTCCGAGCATGAGCACCATGGTCAATCTCACAATGAAATTGGCTACAACAGCAGCTGAAGTTTTGAAGGACTATCCTGGTGGTACCGATGTTGAAATTCTTGAACGTCATCATCGCTTTAAGGAGGATTCGCCAAGCGGAACAGCCCTGCGATTTGGGAATTTGATTTCCGAAGCGATGGGGCTCACTAGTGCAGTCCATGGTCGTGAAGGACAGACTGGGGCTCGCCCTCGTAACGAACTTGCCTACCATGCGATTCGTACAGGAGACAATCCCGGAGAACATACGATCGTGTTTGGGGTGCTTGGTGAAACAATCGAACTTACAGTTAAAGCGAGTAACCGGGATTGCTATGCGTTAGGGGCAATTAGTGCCGCTAAATTCGTAGCTCTGCAGCAACCCGGACTCTATAACATGTACGACGTTCTGGGATTGTAATGGCCAAGTGTGACGAAGGGTATCTATGTCAGGTTTGTGGCCACGAAGTTGAGGGTATCGTGGACAGTGATCTGTATCTGCGTTATATCCTGGGGCTGGTGGACCCTGAGGTCCTGCACATTGCTTCGGAACGACATCTCAATTGTAACCCTACGCTATCGCAGTACATCGTGCACCCGGATTTCCCTGCCGTGGAAGTCGAGGGAGATTTTGATAAGCGACAGTTGGATACGGAGTTTGTAGCAATACGCGAGCGTGAAGTCACTAGTGGCTATCGACGGTTGCTGGAAGTCGCTCAGTCGGATATTGCAATTGTCGATTATCCGACAAAGCTGGATTAGTGGTTAATCTGCTCGATTTCAACCAAATTGATATTGGCTTCCGAACGATGACGCCCGATGTCCGCGGCATGAGCTGCAACTAATATCCTAGTACAGGCGCGAGCCAGCGTTCGACTTCCTGTATACTCATGCCTTTGCGTTGCGCATAGCTTTCGATTTGATCTCGCGTGATTCGATCTACGGCAAAATATCTGGATTCGGGATGAGCGAAATAGAGGCCACTCACACTGGCCGCAGGCATCATCGCATAACTTTCGGTCAGTTTAACACCTATATTCTCTTCAACATCCAATAGCTTCCAGATGGTAGCCTTTTCGGTGTGGTCAGGCTGAGCGGGGTAACCCGGAGCCGGACGAATACCGCGGTATGATTCAGTAATCAGTTCTTCATTCGATAGTGCTTCATCTGTTCCGTATCCCCAGTGCTGACGCACCTGTTGATGAAGATATTCGGCAAATGCTTCGGCAAGCCGATCTGCAATTGCTTTCACCATGATGGAATTGTAATCGTCGGACAGAGCTTCAAACTCCGCGGCCAATTCGGCACATCCAAAGCCTGTGGTTACGGCAAAGGCACCGATGTAATCCGCCCGACCTGAATCAGAGGGAGCTACGTAGTCTGCCAGTGATCGAAAGAAATCCTGACCTTTACGCTCGGTCTGCTGTCTCAGTGTGTGCAAACGAACTAGTTCCGTCTGGCGTTGCTCATTCCGGAATAACACAATGTCGTCATCAACAGCATTGGCCGGCCAGAACCCAAACACAGCCTTCGCTTGAAAAAGATCCTCGTCGATAATTCGCTTTAGCAGAGTCTGAGCATTGTCGAACAGCTCTTTAGCAGGCTCTCCCAGTTGAGGGTGTTCGAAAATGCGTGGATATTTTCCCCTTAATTCCCAGGTCATGAAAAAGGGGGTCCAATCGATGTATTCTACCAATTCGGCAAGCGATTGTTGCTCGATCACCCGAGTTCCAATGAAGTCAGGAGTTTGAATGTCCACAGTAGCCCAATCTGTCGTAAAACGATTGGATAGTGCGTTCTGATAGCTTACAGAATTTACCTGACGGTCTTCAAAAGCTCGAACCAATTCTGCTTGTTTCTCCCGATTTGCATCGGCATACGATTGTTTGTTGTTGCTTAGTAAGGACTCCACAACACCGACACTGCGAGACGCATCCATAACATGAATAACAGGTTGCTCATACTGTGGAGCGATCTTTACCGCCGTATGTTTGGCACTAGTAGTTGCACCGCCAATCAAAAGAGGAATTTGCATTCCCAGACGAGTCATTTCTTTCGCGACATACACCATCTCATCCAGGCTCGGCGTGATTAGCCCTGAGAGGCCAATGATATCCACATTCTCCTGTTTCGCTACCTCCAGGATTTTTTCGCTCGGGACCATGACGCCAAGGTCGATGATTTCAAAATTATTACAGCCAAGAACGACTCCGACGATATTCTTACCGATATCGTGAACATCTCCCTTCACAGTGGCCATGAGGACTTTGCCACGACTGGAGTTTTCATCGAGACCAGCGGCTCTCTTTTCTTCATCCATGAATGGAAGCAGATAGTTCACCGCTTTTTTCATGACCCGAGCAGATTTCACGACCTGTGGTAGAAACATTTTCCCAGCACCAAAAAGGTCGCCCACAATCGTCATGCCGTCCATCAACGGCCCTTCAATCACCTGCAATGCCCGTTCGGTGGTTTGGCGGAATTCTTCGACGTCTTCTTCAATGAATTTGTCGATCCCTTTCACCATCGAATGACTCAACCGCTCTTCAACGTTAGCCTCTCTCCAGCTCAGATCTTCCTCAATCTTTTTTCCGCCCTGCCCCTTTACGGTTTCCGCAAACGCCAGCAGACGATCGGTAGCATCTTCGCGGCGATTTAGTAGCACATCTTCGACGTGTTCCAGCAGATCTTTGGGAATCTCTTCATAGATTTCAAGTTGGCCGGCATTGACGATTCCCATATCCAAACCGGCTTTGATGGCATGGAATAGAAAGGCAGAATGCATAGCCTCACGTACGACATCGTTGCCACGAAATGAAAATGAGATATTGCTAACACCACCTGAAACTTTGGCACCTGGACAAGTCTGTTTGATTTGTCGGGTCGCCTCGATGAAATTCACCGCGTAGTTGTCGTGTTCGGTAATTCCCGTGGCAACGGTGAGGATATTGGGGTCGAAAATAATATCATTCGGAGGGAAACCAATTTCTTTGGTTAAAAGATCATAAGCGCGTTTACAAATACGCACTTTCTCGTCCGTTTCCACGGCCTGGCCTTGTTCATCAAATGCCATGACAACGGTAGCAGCACCATATTGACGTATCAGTCTGGCACGGCGCAGAAATTCGTCTTCCCCATCCTTCAGGCTGATGGAATTAACAATGGCTTTGCCTTGCACGCAGCGGAGTCCGGATTCGATGACGGACCATTTGGAACTGTCGATCATCACGGGGACTCGGGCAATATCCGGTTCTGCTGCAATCAGGTTTAAGTAGCGAGCCATTGCAGCTTCGCCATCGAGCAGAGCATCGTCCATATTGATGTCGATAACAGCCGCTCCTCCCAGTACTTGCTGACGAGCCACTTCGACTGCTTCTTCGTACTGGTCGTTTCGGATTAATCGCGCAAAACGACGGGAACCGGTGACATTGGTTCGTTCACCAATCATGAGGAAATTGGAATCATCCCGGAGTGTCAGTGGTTCCTGGCCACTGAGTCTCATGAGAGGCTCGACAGATGCCAGTTCACGAGGAGGCATGTTTTCGGCGGCTTTAGCGATCGCTGCAATATATTCTGGTGTTGTGCCGCAACATCCTCCCAAAATGTTGACCCACTGATTGGAGAGGAAGTCCTGTAAATGGCCGGCCATTTCAACCGGAGTTTGATCGAAGCCTCCGAACTCGTTCGGCAGTCCCGCATTAGGGTGGCAACTGATATGGACTGGCGCGATACGAGACAGTTCTTCCACATAGGGCCTCATCTTTTCGGCACCTAAGGCACAGTTGATCCCTACGCTCAATAAGTCAAAATGTGAAATGCTGTTCCAGAAGGCTTCGATTGTCTGGCCGGTTAGAGTACGGCCTGCTTCGTCGGTAATTGTGACCGAAGCCATGACAGGTAGATTGACATTGTGATCTGCAAAGTATTTTTCAATCGCGAAAAGACAGGCTTTGAGGTTAAGTGTGTCAAAGGTCGTTTCAGGAAACAAAATGTCAACGCCAGCGTCTACCAAGGCTGAAACTTGAGCATAATACGAATCCACATGTTTGTTAAAAGTTACTTCGCGGAAGCCGGGGTCCTCTACCTTAGGTGAAATAGAACAGGTTTTTGTGGTGGGGCCGATCGAGCCAGCAACAAAACGAGGTTTGTCCGGATTGTCGTTGGTAAACTCGTCACAGGCTCGTCGTGCTGCCTGGACTGCGGCGACATTGATGTCATAGACCAGATCAGGCAAATCGAATTCGGCCATGCCGATCGGAGTGGCACCAAAGGTGTTGGTTTCCACAATGTCAGCACCAGCCGCAAGGAATTTTCTATGGATGTCCGTCAGAGTGTCAGGATGAGTCAACGCAATAAGGTCAACGAAATTCTTGACGTCTTTGTGATGGTCGGCAAATTGTTTTCCACGAATCGTCTTTTCGTCAAATCCCAGAGAGAAGACAGTGGTCCCCATCGCGCCATCGAGTATCATCACGCGTTTTTGCATGATGTCTTTCAGTTCGTCGGTTCGGTTATTGGTCACGGTGGGATTTAACTCGTTGAAGGGGATATGGCTGACTTCGACTATAGCTCAGTTGCGATAGAACTCTATTCAGACGTCACTCAATTAGGCAATCTCTTATTATTGCCTATGAGCCAAAACTAACAACTACCGATAACTTCACGAAGGTTATACATTTTTCCTTGTCGCCTTTACCCGTATTCACTCAAGCGTTTGAAAAGAATAAAGATTGACTTTGCCGGGAAGGCGATGATCGATAAATCCATCCTCGCCAAATAATCGTCCCAGCACCTGTTTCACTCGTTTGTTGTGGGAATATCCACGAACGATCAGCCAGCCTTTCGGCGTTGTTCTCAGCTTAGCGGCTAATTTAAGTGAATTTCGATACTCTGAAACAGGCTCAATCGTTAATTGTTCTGTCACAGGATACATGCCGAACAGCGGGAAGCAACAGTACTCTGCCGTAGTGATATTTTCTGTATGTAATGTAGCGGCAAGTTCGGGTAATCGTGTGTCTTCCACTAAGCCGGCGGCCAACAGAATGGTGTCATCAGGTTCAGCGGATTCGTTGAGGCGTTTGACCACCGCGTTCCAGTGTTCCGTTTTGACAGTAATGGTTCCTTGTCGATAACTATCGATCACCTTGCTGTCGAAGGTTAAAAAGATTGCCAGGCTGCTAAAGGTGAGGCATATCGTTAACGCCGTGGAATGAAGATGTCTGTCGACCGCATGCACACAAATTCCACAAAACAGACTGAAAGCAGGCAGGCAGATTACTAAGTATCGAGGGAAGAACCAGTTAATCCAATCAAGGCGTGTGGTTGCCCAGGCCGTTAGGTAAGGCAGCACAGCCATCATCAAAGCGCCCCGGAAAAGTGGTTTCAATTCTCCTAGCTTTGGTCGTGAAACTAAAAGGAAAACCAAAGGTAACATGATCAGACTGACGATGGGCAATTTTGTCATCAATGCCTGTATTGTGGCAGATTGGGCACGTATAAAGGTGCCCCATTGGCTTCGATGGATATAGATGCTTTCCAGGGTGTCAAATTGAGTTGCCAGAATTGCAGTCAGGGCGCAAGCCTGAACGAAAACTAGCTTTAGTCTTTTCGTAGACGAAGTCGGGCGAATCAATAGATGAGCCAGCATAAGGCTAACGATCGCCGGAATTGCCATGTAATGAGTGTAAAAACATAAGGCGGCCACAATCAGCCAGAGTACTTCTCGTCGCCAAAAGCTCCTGTTTTTCTGCCGTTTATCAGTGGTGCCTATAGTTGTCCATCGGTCAGCGCTAATGCAAAACAAGATTAGCACCAGAAGTGTTAGCAAACTGTAAGATCTCGCTTCCAACGCAAAAATCAGTTGAATGTGTCCGGTCGCAAAGGAAAGAGAGGTTAGCAGAGTGGCAAAGAGTCTAAATTTATATTTCCAACAGAACCAATTAAGCATGGCCACCGAGCAACACGCACAGACAACTGAAAAAATTCTCAGCGTCGATTCTGTATGCCCGGTGATGTTAACCAGAAACTTCAATATGTAGAAATATAGAGGAGACTGATTGCCGGCATTGGCTCGCTCGTGAATGGAACCGTAATCTCCGGATAACGTCCAGGATGTATGGAGTTCATCGATCCACAAAGGCAGCCCCAGATAACCAAGGGAGATGAATACAATCACCGCAATGCCAACCGCTGTTGAATAAAAGTAGATCGAAGTGCGTGGAGTAGTCATGGATTTGCTTAGGTCTGTCAGGCGTCTTTCAACCAAGAGCCCGAAGCTCTTGTTAATCGTAGTCTAATCAACGATTTGCAAGATTCGTAACGCTTAGTGGTATCCTGCGGCACGTTCTTTTTGGGGAAGTATTTCTAGACAGGTCGTCCACCAACCGGTATGGATTGTTTCAATGAATTCGTCGGGTAACCCCTCCTGACTCATTTCACGTCCTAATCGTTGGTAGTCGTAATCAACAGGATGAAATTGATGTTCAATGGATGAACCGGAGATTTCCAGTGTCGTGAACCAGACGTGTGTATTCCCATCATTTTCGGGGCGTCCGAGTACACCCACGTTGACGTAACGACCACTAGCAGTTTGAGCATCCCACTTGATACCCGAATGGGTGCCAGCAATGAAGTCCACTTCACGTTGGTTTAGCAATAAATCTATGAAATGCAGAGGTGTGGTGGACTCCCACAAAAACTCATTGGTTCTACGCGGACTACCATGACATAACAGAAGACGTTGTCCTTCAACCTCGATTTCTATTTCAGCGGGTAGAGACCTCAACCATGTTTTGTGTTCATCGTTGGTATTCGCCAGAGTGTAGTCATAGCTGATTTGGGCAAAATGATTATCTCTGGCATCTGTATACCCACATTGACAGTCAGCCAGATCATTTCCAACGCTGTCGTCATAATTGCCCTGGATGCATAGGATGTTGTTGTCTGTCAAAAGAGGGAAGGCTCGATTCGGATACGGTCCGAATGCTCCAATGTCTCCTAAACAGTAGATTTCATCCACGCCGATTTTTTGTGCCTTAGCGATCGCCGCCTCGAGAGCTAGATAATTATTATAAACACCACCAAATAACGCGAGTCTTGTACTCATGCTTCGATTCCGGTTGCCAAATTACGGGTAGAGATATTCGAACAAATGGCTCCGTATTGATAACAGGTATAGCAGGCTCCATGCGTAATGTTGAATGGCGTATCGACGGCCTCCTGCAGTGTGTTACCCAACAAAGAGTCAGCGGAGTCAATCAGGATAGGACAAACGTGTACGCCTCTGTCAGTTACAATTCTGGCATGCTCACAAACTAATTGCGTTACGTCAAACTGCTTGAGCATTTCTGAAGTAACTCGCTGATGTTTTGAATAACCACCGTTGCGATTCTCTTCCGCTCCGATTTTTAGCGTCGGTAGCAATTTGATTCTTGGATGCTTGTAGCCATGTCTCTTCAGAATTTTATAGAATGCCCCCAGTACAAGTTGGTCTTCAGAGTCTGGCCACGTTCGGGTTGCAGTGATAATTGGCAGGAATCCGTGGCTAACAAGTTGAGTTACACCACGAATTGCTCTTTCAAACGTGCCCTGCCCACGGATCGGATCGTTCGTGTCCGCACTGAAACCGTCGATTGAAACACGGAACTCCAGACTGTAGCGACTTTGCTCCTGAGCGATTCGTAGCCGGCTGAGCCATTCTTCTTTCATGACAGTCGCATTGGTGAGAACGGTTGCGGGGCCATATTGCAAAGTATCGATTAAGATGTCTGTCATTTCCGGATTGAGAAACGGTTCACCTCCGGTAAAGTAATATCCCTTGACTCCCAAAATGGCACTTTGCTTGAGATGCCCTTGAATGTCGTCACGTGAAAGGAATTCAAAGTTGCGGTTATGTGGGCTACATGAAATAAAGCAGTGCTGGCAAGTTAAGTTGCATCTGGTACCGGAAACCTGAAACCAAAGTTCGTCGAGGTGTGAAAGAGAAACTCTGACGCTTGATTTATTCATCGTACTCTCCTTCGTGATTCGCTAGCATTAAAAACAAAAGGTACTACGAGGTCGAAAACGTTTGATAGATGTCCAGTGTTTCACGATCTCCAATAAGTTGAAACAGTTGGACGATTTGCTGTAGGCCGGTATTGAATAGGAAGCCGGAATGACGGCCATAGCTCTTAATCCCAAGTTGATAGAAATTTGGCTCTGGATTTTTTAAAAGTCCGCTAGACCCCAGGGTGATGTCCAGGCAATTGTCTTTGTCCTGGCTCAACAGGCTGGCCGCAAGTTTTATCGAACCTTCCGTCGCATAGCATTGATGAATCTGTAATTCTTTATAGATTGAGTTATCGACCAGATATCCGGTCAAACCGTACACGCGGTCAAACCAATGCCAATCTAAGGTCGTTGTGTGTTCCTCGCTCATGCCACCCTCGCGATCACTATTGTCTTTCTGATAGATACCGAGTTGCAGGCTTGTCGGGTTTTGGCTTTCACCGACCTGCAATGAGTCGATAGCAGCATGAGGCAATAGTTGGATTGCTTTTTCATCCACCAGAGTGTGTAAATCCTGCACGATACGANCTCGTTCNTTCAGCGGNTCGTCCGGGATTCGGGGTAACGCGTTTTGGGAATCNCCCCGAGTAATCCATGTGACAGATACTCCCGCCTGTGCCAGATTTACCAAAGCACAGGCTGCCGAATGTCCGGCTCCAACTACAGCCACCTTCTTTCCGCTTAGAGATTGCGCCTCGGACATCGATGGAATGTGATGGGCGATCGCATTTGTAAGTTGTTCTTCACCGATTGCTGGAACACCACCGGCTCCTATTGGTGCTGGGCTTGACAGTACTCCCGAGGTGTCAATGACCACATCCGCAGTGAGGGCCTGGTATTTGCCTGCTTGCTCGATTACGACTCGAAACGGATCGCTGCGTCGGCTTTCGGTATCAAGATCGGTTTTTTGTATCCAGGTGCGTGAGATACTTGTTACCCGGCTATGAGTATCGATACATGGTTGAAGCAGGTCGGTGGCTGCCAGCGGTAAAAGATAGTTATCCAACCATTGCTGTCCGGTTATGTATTGTTCTGCCTCCGGAAATGAATGTTGCGGGTAATGGCTTTCAATCGCGGCAACTCCTAATGGTGAGTGATTCATCGCAAAAGGCGAAAACATTTTTACGTGTGCCCACTGACGAACGTGCTGACAAATCTCACCGGCTTCGAAAATTTCCACATTATATCCGAGATACCGAGCATAGAGTGCTGCTTCCAATCCAATCGGTCCGGCACCGATGAAAAGGATTGTTGCGGGAGTGTCGATAGCCATACTTGTTGTTTCTCAGTTATCGGATAATGCCAAAGTGACCGATGGAAATGTCAGACTTTTGGTCTGTCAATAAGTCGGCCATTAATACTGCGGTACCCGTGGACAAATGAATGCCGCTTCTAAAGTGTCCAGACGCCATAAATAGGTTATCGACATCCGGGACCCGGCCCATGTACGGAAGTCCGTCAAAACTTCCCGGTCGTAAACCAGACCAACTCATGGAGATTTCGTATTCTTTTAAGGCTGGTACGATTGAATAGGCAAAGTCGGAAAGTTGTTCGATCATTTGAGGTGTTGTTTCCTTCTGGAAACCGACCTCTTCTTCACAGGAGCCAACAAGAATCTTACCATCTCGCCGTGGCACCAGATATCGAGTACCTTCGTTCAAAATATGCTGAATTAATCTCTCAGGGCCTTCAAAAAGAATCATTTGTCCCCGGATCGGGACAACTCCGGTTGGAATTTTAGTGACTTGTCTCAATAGTTCGGACGACCACGCTCCCGCAGTGATACAGTACTGGCGACCTGAAATGAGCCCATTGGATGTTTTGAGTCCTGTAATAATTCCGTTGTTACATTCAAATCCAAGAATTTCGCAATTCGTATCAATTTGGACTCCCCGTAACTCACAAGCTTTGGACAAAGCTTTGACATGTCGGGGGTTTCGAAGTGTTAATTCTTGTGGCAGCAGATAGGCTGCCTGAAATTGATCCGGGTCCAGCGTCGGTTCTAGCTCAAGTAAAGCATCCCTGGAAAGTAGAGTAGCCTCGATATTTTCTTGCTTGAGTAAGCTGATATAGCCAGCCAACGAAGCGGTTTCTCCTGGTTTTCTAGCGAGGTAGATTCCTCCGCATTGGTGGAAACCTGTGTCGATACCAGTCTCTTGTTTCAGTTGTTCTGCCCATAATGGATGAAGTTGATGACTAATTCCACGGAGCTTTTCGAGTGGGTCCAATACGTTCTTGACATTGGCGGGAGGCAGGATTCCGGCACCCGCCCATGATGCTTCACGCCCGACCTTTTCACCACGTTCCAAAATACGAACCTTTTGTCCACGGGTTGCAAGTTCGTAGGCAATCGAAAGTCCTATGACTCCCGCACCAATAAGGATGACTTCGTCGACGCAGCGATTACTCAAATCAAGTACTCCGCTTCAAGCTTATTGAGGCTTTCGACTAACAATTGGGAAGAGACATCGAACGAATCTCTTAGGTTCTTCAAATCGTCAATGGTGTCAACGTCGAACCATGAAGGCAGTAGTTCATAGGAGACTCTGGCACTTTGCAAAGCAGAAATAGTCTGAGCGAGCACCTTGGGAGTTGACCAGTCGATGGATTCAAAAACGGGTGGTACTTCTTGTTGGCAACCAATTAGATAGTAGCCTCCGTCATTTGCCGGCCCAATGACGCATTCGACATCATTTAGGATGTCATAGGCCTGTATGATGATCGAGGCTGGTAAAGTTGGGCTGTCAGTTCCGATAAGGATAGTTTTATCAAACTGATGTTCTGTGGCCTGCTGGAAAAAAGATTTCATGCGCTCACCGAGACAGCCTTCTGATTGTGTAGCGATCGTCCAGTTGGGAGGAGTGATCAAAGCGAATTCGTCGAGTTTGTCTGCGGGAGTTATACACAGCATTTGTGATGTGGCGAGTCCTGCAACTCGTTCCAGCGTGGTAAGAATAAAAGCCTGATACAATTCGGCGGCAAACTGATCTGATGTACCTTCAGCCAATCGAGTTTTTACCTTACCCGCTTCCCAGTATTTGGCGAAAACACCGAGCAGAGTTGTTGAAGTCATTATTCAGCTTTCGTTGTTACTAATTAGGCGTAGCAAAAGGACTTCGTTCACTTTGCCGCGGAATCGAACTTTACCATCAATTTCAACCACAGGCACACAAGTATTGTAACGATCTAATAGTTCCGGTCTTTCGTTGATATCGATTTCATCGATGGAAAAACCATACATGTCTAGCATCTCCTTGGCTTCATCACAAAGTTGACAAGACTTTCGGGTATATAAAACGGCATGGCGTGAGGACATATGACGATTTCGAGCGTTGTAGTATTAGTGAGTTTTAAAGTTTTGGCTGCTTTTAGTCAGCTAATCCCTCTAAAAATGGTTTTACCGCCTCAATTATGTCGACTCAATTGAATGAATCAACCGTTCACGTGATAAACTGAGGNTTCAACGTCTCTTTTCATTACATTCCCTGCCCCGACCAGCCTATATGAGTATCACCGCTCGACAATTCCTGGAACTCTTAAGACGCAGTAAGCTGTTGACAGATGCTGAGTTAAAGAGGGGTTTGCAGGCGTGTAAGGATGACAATGATGGAACCATTCCTAAAAGTCCTGAACAGATTGCCGACTTTTTTGTCGCCCAGAATCTAATCACGACATGGCATCGCGAAAAGTTGTTGAACCAGAAGTACAAAGGATTCTTTCTCGGCAAATATAAATTGTTGGGGCATATTGGTGCGGGAGGCATGAGTAGTGTCTATCTGGCTGAGCATACCTTGATGCGCCGTTTACGGGCGATCAAAGTACTTCCTCGTAACCGGGTTGATGACTCCTCGTATCTGGAGCGATTTCACCGTGAGGCTCAGGCTACTGCTGCACTCGACCATCCTAATATCGTGCGTGCCTATGATGTCGATAATCAGGGAAAAACACACTATCTGGTCATGGAGTACGTTGCAGGACGAGATTTGATGACAATCGTTAAAGAAGATGGTCCCATGGAATACCTGCAGGCTGCGAAGTATATTCGTGAGTCGGCTCTGGGGCTCCAACATGCTCATGACGCAGCCATGGTACATCGTGACGTGAAACCGGCAAATCTGCTTTTGGATGAACAGGACTCAATCAAGATTCTTGATATGGGCCTAGCCTTGATGGATGAGGATCAGTCAGATCTGGCCGGGCTTACCGATAAGCACAATGAAAAGGTTTTGGGGACAGCTGATTATCTGGCTCCCGAACAAGCATTGAATAGTCATGAGATTGACGGACGCGCCGATATTTATGGTCTCGGGTGTACCTTGTACTATATGCTGACCGGACATCCACCGTTCCCGGAAGGGACCCTGGCACAGCGAATTGCTCAGCATCAGTCAACGATGCCTCCCGACATTCGGCTTGATCGACCTGATTGTCCAGAAAGGCTCGGAAGTATTTGTTTTAAAATGCTACAAAAGAATCCAGAGCATCGATTTCAGACGGCGATTGAGGTAGCCAGAGAATTAGAATCCTGGTTGCATTCGCAGGGGGTTGATGTGGCATCGGTCAAATCAGATGTTGTTCATTTGCCCGCTCGACCCGATGCCGGACAGTCTACCGAAAGTGTTGCACAGGCCATGCACGCCGCCGTCGCTGTCGCCAATCGCGGAGCTATTTCTAATGTCCAATCGTCGATTCAGTTAATTGGTGAGTATTCAGCCGTGACGGGTAATAGTCAGGTTGTCTCTGACAGCCTGATTGGCATAGGAAGTAGTCGCATAAGCCTAGGGGATGAAATTCAAGGACAAGCATTCCAAAGTACTTCACGCAGTTTGCTTGACACGAAGGCTAGTGGGCTGTTTCCGACAGATAGTGGGATTTGGAAAACTGTCGCGATTGTATTGGGAAGTTTGGTGCTATTAGCGGGGTTAGCGGTATCTGTCCATCTGCTGACTTCCAAAGTGGAGAATGCAACTCCGGATGAGTCAGATCAACTCAGAGAAGAAGCAATAGATTCGTCTGGATTATCAGAGCCTGGACGTTAATAATCAAAGAGGAACAGAAAAGGTCAGCGAGTTGGGGAGATTCAGATTCACTGGCTTTCAACATTCAAACGCATGAGATTTTGAGAAGATGCAAACAATTGTCAAACAACCGAGATATGCCTACATCCTGACTTCGCTGATATTCGTTTTTGCAGTCGATGTAGTCGTTGCACAAGTCACGATTACTCCACAAATGCGAAAAGCCGAAAATGCTTTGCGTATTAAAATCACTCGCGCAGGGAACTGGTTTGCTCAGGGTAAAATTGACGACTCCGCAGATCTAGTGGTTGAAGTTCAGAAAGAGTTTGAAGAACAAATGAAAGGCGCGGATCAACAGCGTCTGGCTTTATACTCCAAAGTCTATAACATGCTTAAGAAAGCTCATGCGTTGCTGGAACTCGAAGGGATTGAATTACCAGAATTGAAGCAACCTATGGTAGCCAAGCCAATGCCCAAGCCTCCGGCTAACCCAGCCAATCCTGGTAATGGCCCCATGACGTTGGATGCTGTGCCTGACGGTAAGATTAGCTTTGTGAATCACGTGACTCCCATTCTGATGGCAAAATGTGGAAATTGTCATGTAAGACAGGCTCGGGGAATGTTTAGTATGGAGTCGTTTGAAACCTTGATGAAAGGGCCGGACGCCGGCGTTGTGATTTTTGCCAAAGACGCGGCAGGCAGTCGTTTGATAGAAGTAATTGAGGAAGGAGATATGCCTCGGGGAGGATTGAAGATTACCGATATCGAACTCGCTGTGCTAAAGAAATGGATTGATGAAGGGGCGGAGTACGACGCTGACGACCGAAAAGAACTGTTAGTGGATCTGAACCCTGATGCCAGTGTTGGTGATTTGCCTGTTGTAAAGCCAATGAAATCAACAGGAACTGAGACGGTGAGTTTTAAAAACGATGTTGCACCGATCCTGCTGCAAAACTGTGCTTCTTGCCATGGATTTGGTGATCGTCCTTCTGGCCGTTTTGATTTGGCATCGTTCAGTGCCATGATGCGGGGTGGGGAGAATGGTCCTCCGATTCTGCCAGGTAATCCGGATGAAAGCTTCCTGGTGAAGAAATTACTCGGAACCGGAGGTGGACAGCGGATGCCTCGTGGGCGTGATCCCCTAGATGATGCTCAGATGGAAATTGTCACCACCTGGATTCAGGAGGGCGCGACTTTTGACGGTCTGGACTTTGCGACCAATATTCGACGAGTGGTGGCGATTGCGGTGGCTGAAAATAGTACCCATGAAGAACTATCCGCTCAACGTACCGCGTTGGCCACCTCGAATTGGAATCTCGCGATGCCGGGAATCAATCATGCGACTGCCGATACGACTAATTTTCATTTGCTAGGTACTCAGACGGAAGCTCAATTAACCGAATTTGGAAGTCAGGCGGAAGCGATTGCCAAGAAAGTTGGTGTGGCACTCAAGTTGCCGGCAGATAAACCAGTGCTGAAGGGAAAGATTACACTGTACTTCTTTAATCAGCGTTATGATTACGGTGAATTCGGAACGATGATTGAGAAACGGTCCTTGCCACGGCAGTGGAAAGGGCATTTTAACTACGACATTGTTGACGCCTATGGAACCGTTCTCATCCCCCGCACGGAAGATTACACGTTTGATGGTTTAGTCGCAGAACATGTGGCAGGAATCTATGCACGCAGTATTGGTGATGTGCCAACCTGGTTCTCTAACGGCCTAGCCCGAACCATTGCTGCCAAAGTAGTCAAAGGGGATCCGCGAATTGATGGGTGGAAAGAGCAGGTAAACAGAGCGGCCACGCAGGCCTCGAGGTCTTCAGATATCGTCACCGGTAAACTTGGCGGTGAAGATGGTGCCCTACTCTCCTACAGCTACATACAATTCCTGATGGGGAATCAGAATAGATGGAATTCACTTTTGAAGGCCGTCGGTAACGGCGTTAAATTCAGCGATGCCTTTGCTTCTGCTTATGGAGATACCCCGGAAAAAATCTCTGAGATCTGGTGGAAGTCCGGTTCTTAGACAGCGGTAGTTTGCGTAAGTGTACATTCTCGAAGTTGAAACCACTCCTGAGTATCTGATACGTCAGCAAGTCATTTCAGATCCTGCGGAGGTTCGTGTTAGTTTGCTCACCGGTGGTGTTTCCAATCGCGTGTTGTTAGTGGAGTTTATGGACCCGCGCCGTGAAAATTGGGTAGTAAAGCAGGCTCGTGACAGACTTGCTGTGGAACAGGAGTGGTTATGCAGTGTGGAAAGGGTNATCCGGGAAATGGATACTCTACGGATCTGCAATCAACTCGTTAGACAAACTCNGACGGATTCGCCTGGATATAAGGCAGTTGTNCCTGAAATACATTTTGAAGATCGCGAAAATTATGTCTACGCCATGACCGCTGCGTCTGCAGATTGCAGCGTTTGGAAGGAAGAATTACTTGCCGGCATAGTAGACTCGCGTGTCGCGCAAGGTTGTGGCTGGCTNCTTGGTGTACTTCACGCCGGTAGTTGGGGCAATGAGGCGGTGCAACAGAGTATTGGTTCTACGGAGTTTTTTGAGGATCTTCGGCTTGATCCATACTATCGTCAGATTGCACGAGTGCATGCCGAATTAACAGAACCTGTTGAACGTCTTCTGGCGTCCAATCAGCAGTATCGTCACTGTTTAGTTCACGGTGATTTTAGCCCCAAAAATATTCTGGTTAACGATGAGGCTGTCGTGCTTCTGGACTTTGAAGTTGGACATTACGGTGATCCCGCCTTTGATTTAGGTTTTTTCTTGACGCACCTTCATATCAAAACGTTAATTTCAGGGAGTCGATTTTATCAATACATAGAATTAATAGATCAGTTTTGGCAGAGCTATTCTCAGGTAATGCGTGACGTGTTATCCCCGTCTGATTTGAATGCTCTGGAGGCTCGTGCTTGTCAGAATCTAGGTGGTTGCCTGCTCGCCAGAATTGATGGGAAGAGTCCGGTCGAATATTTGAACCAACAAAAGCATAAGGCTATCGTGCGTCACGTAGGTTGGTTTACATTGGTCAACGAGTTGCAAACTTTGGCGGCTGTTCGAAAACTAATGGACTCCGAGATTTCTAACTAAAGACATCATATGACAGCGATAAGAAAAATACATGGTCGTGAAGTTCTGGATAGTCGAGGCCGTCCAACTGTAGAAGTCGAAATCCATACCGAAGATGGAGCTGTTGGTATTGCCCTGGCTCCATCGGGAGCATCGACCGGGAGTTCAGAAGTACTTGAGCTGCGTGACGGTGATACTAAACGATATGACGGGCTTGGAGTCCTCCAGGCGGTAGCCAACGTCAACTCTGTCATTGCACCGGCCCTGGTGGGCAAGGACAGTGCGGATCAGCGTTTATGTGATATGATCATGAACGAACTTGATGATTCACCCCAAAAGGGTGAATTAGGAGGCAACGCGACGATTGCTGTTTCCCTGGCACTAGGAAACGCTGCAGCGGCCTCGCTGAGAATCCCGCTTTATGAGCATCTTCACCGGGTTATTCAGCAAGGCTCATCGGCACTGGGGTTTGACCCGTCGTTATTTCCGGCCCCGGTGTTACCTCTGCCAGAAACAAATATGATCTCAGGTGGCCTGCATGCTGGCGGGAATCTGGACTTTCAGGATGTGTTGATTGCACCAGTTGGTGCTTCTGATTATCCAACCTGTTTAGAGTGGATAGTCAGAGTCTATAACCGGCTGGGGAAATTACTGCGAGATCGGGGGTTTGAAGGTTACCTGGTTGGAGATGAAGGTGGGTATGGACCTCGATTAACTTCTAATCGGGACGCTGTTGCATTGGTGACTCAAGCGATCGAAGCGGCCGGCCTTACACCCGGAAGCGATGTTGCTATCACGCTCGATGTGGCTTCGACTCACTTTTACCACGATGGGAAGTATCATTTGAATGCTGAACGGGGACGAGTTTTATCCAGTAGTGAAATGATCGATATACTCGAGTCCTGGGTTGATGAGTTTCCGATTATTTCTATTGAAGACGGGCTCGCGGAAGATGACTGGGAAGGATGGCAAGAGCTACATAGCAGACTTGGCAACCGCATTCTGCTCGTAGGCGACGATTTGTTTACCACCAACCCTGAACGTGTTCGACGGGGAATCGAATTGGAAGCTGCCAACAGTGTATTGGTGAAAGTCAATCAAATAGGTACGCTGACAGAAACAATTGAAACGATGGCATTGGGAAGACAGGCTGGATTTAGCTTAGTCGTTTCGGCACGAAGTGGGGAAACAGAAGATTCGACTCTTGCAGATCTGGCCGTTGCAGCTGCTGGTGAACAAATCAAAATTGGGTCAATCGTCCGCAGTGAGCGGCTAGCTAAATATAATCGCTTGTTACAAATAGCAGAGAAGGTGACGGATTTTCAGAATTTACGGGAAAGGCACATTTGAATTCCTACATGAACAGCTAAATTGGCCTGGTCCCTAATAGATAGCAAATTGTGAGAACGTATCATGTCAACAAAATATTTCCTTTCAATAGATGACTGCACTCAAAAGAACATCTTTCCTGGTGTTGATATTTATACGGCTGCCGGTGAGCAAATGATGTTGTCGTTAGTGAAGTTTGATCCCGGTGCAGTGGTTGAATTACATCAGCATGAGCATGAACAGTGTGGGATTTTGATTGCCGGGGAGTTGACATTTACGATTGGCGACGAAACTCGCGTCCTCACTGCCGGCGAAATGTGGCGCATACCGGGGAATGTTTCACATACCTGCTTTGCTGGTCCAGATGGTGTTACCGCACTGGATATCTTCACACCTATTCGTGAAGATTATCTTTAATTAATTCAAGATTCTTCGCTGATCTTTGTCGATGATACTCCTATAATGCAAAAGTTACCAAACCAAACAGAGAACGGATGAATCAGCATCAAAAATTTTATTGGTCGTTTTTCTTTACAGGCCCGTGGCAACGCGGGGTTGGAAGAGATATGTGTTGATGGTTTCTAACCATTCATATTGAATAAGAACTTTCCAACCTCGGCAATTATTGTCGGGGTTTTTTTATGGAATTCTTTTTAGCTAAGAGATCCACAATTCATAAAACTCATTTACACAGGGAAATAAAGTCATGATCGTCGTTATGAAAAATGGTGTCAGCTCCGAAGAAATCGCTGAGACCGTCGAACGTATCAAGGCACTAGGTCTTAAACCTCACGTCATTGAAGGTACTGAACGTACCGTTGTTGCGGCTATTGGCGAGAAAAGAGAGGAAATGAAAGACGCATTGGAGTCCGGAGACGGAGTTGAAGAAGTGATGCCGATTTTGGCTCCCTATAAGGTGGCCAGCCTTGAAGTCAAGCCAGAACCAACGGTGGTAACTGCCGGAAGTTTGTCAGTTGGTGGTCGCAGTATTGGCGTCATTGGTGGACCATGCAGCGTGGAGTCTGAAGAACAGTTGATGACTTCAGCCCGTGCCGTTAAGGCTGCCGGCGCTACCGCTTTGCGGGGAGGAGCTTTTAAGCCTCGAACCAGTCCCTACAGCTTTCAGGGGATGAAAGAAGAAGGGCTCAAATTGTTGGCAGCAGCAAGAGAGGAGACTGGTTTAGCGGTCGTCACTGAAGTGCTGGCAACTGAAGATGTGGAGATGGTCGCTAATTATGCTGATGTATTGCAAATCGGGGCTCGTAATATGCAAAACTACCGACTGTTAGAAGCGGTAGGCAACACAGATCGTGCTGTGATATTGAAACGTGGGGCGTCAGCAACAATGGATGAATTTCTGCTGGCAGCGGAGTATATTCTGAATGAAGGGAATCCCAACGTTATGCTTTGCGAGCGTGGAATTCGTACATTTGAATCACACACTCGCTATACACTTCCGCTTGCCTCGGTGACTTATCTCCACCATAAAACACACCTGCCCGTTGTGATTGACCCCAGCCATGGTACCGGACACGCCTATATGGTTCCGGACATGGCTGTGGCTGCAGTGGCCGCCGGAGCTGACGGCCTGATTATTGAAATGCATCCGAATCCACCGGAAGCGATGAGTGACGGGTATCAATCCTTGACGCCTGAACAATTCACGGAAACGTTGGGCAGATGCCAAACTGTTGCCACCGCAATTGGTAAATCGATTTAGACACCGTCAATAAGTGATCCGTTTTCTACAACACGAATTGGGCGTCCAACGCTGCTCATGTTTTCATGAAATGCGTCGATGCCTAATTTGNCGTAGATTGTTGTGAGTAAGTCGGGTACCGAATGTTTGCCATCCACAATCTCTTCACCAGTGGCGTTAGTCCTACCAATTACCTGCCCGGGTTTAACGCCACAGCCTGCCAATGCCACACTGTAGGCACGAGGAAAGTGGTCACGACCTCCTCGTCCATTGATTCGGGGAGTGCGACCGAATTCACCCATCCAGATTACGAGCGTAGTCTCTAGTAATCCTCGCTCTTTCAGGTCTGTGAGGAGTCGGGCGTAAGGGCGGTCTACTTCGTTACACAGATCACTTGTACGCTGATAGTTGTCGAAATGTGTATCCCAGTTGTTGGAGGAAACCTCAACAAAAGTCACTCCGGCTTCAATGAGTCGGCGTGCCATCAGACAACCTGCTGCAAAGCCGCCCTCACCATAAGTTTCTCGGCTCGAAGCATTTTCCTTTTCTAGATCAAAGGCTTCCATCAAAGGGCTCGTAATCATTCGGGCAGCTTTCCCATAGACTTTACGGTTGGCCCTGGTCCAGTATTCGGCTCCGGTTCGACTGCTATCCTGTTCCAGTTGATCAAGCAGACTCATCCGACGTGAAAATCGTGGCCGCGTTGTTGGAATCTCTGTATTCGCAGGCTTTTGGTTCGGGTTGGTGATCCTGAAAGGGTCATGATCGACCCCAAGCAACCCCGCTCCGGTAAGGTTTCTTCCAGGTCCGACGCGTACAAAAGAAGGGAGGTCCGCATCCGGATTCCCGATGTGATGGGAAACGTGAGAGCCGATGGTGGGGTGTTTTATGCTAGCCGAGGGAAGATAACCGGTTTGAGCCCAGTATGATGCGCGCGGGTGGCTGCCTTCAGGACCGTGCATTCCTCGTAATAAACAGATTTCCTTCATCGTTCTGGCTGTTTCAGGCAACCGGTCACTGATCTGTACTCCCGGAAGTGCTGTCTGGGTTGCCTCGGCTTCTCCAGCTTGTTCCGAACCCGGCTTGGGATCCCAGGTGTCAAGTTGGCTAGGACCGCCACCCATCCATAACAGAATGCAGGACGTGGCATTGGACTGCATTGTAGCTGCCTGGCTGATGATATTCGCTTGCCAGGCACTGATGGCTGTTACGCTCAAGGTGCTTTGTTGTAAAAACTGACGCCGATTGTAATTTTTGATTGACATGTTTCATTCCTGATCTGGAATAATAATTGCCCCTTAAACTAACCCGTAGCTCAATTCCGAGTCTTGAATTCGGAAGTGTTGATGAGTGCCCAGAGGATATCTTCAAATGCTTCATTCCGGTTTCCAACCTGTTGAATGAAACTCAGATTAGTTGCTAATTCTTTGCGATTTGGACGTCGCGAAAGAGTTTTAAGATATAGTTCCTGAACTGCCTGGCGATCGTTCGTCACTTCTGCAAGGAGATTGCCCAGCATTGTACCCGGTCTGGCGCTCACTTGACGGCTGACCGCTTCTGAATTCATCAGCAGCAGGGCCTGCGGAATTGTACCCGAAACCTCTTCCCGAAGGATATTAGGATCATATCCAAATGTTTCTGTAAATTGACGACGAATTTGTGATTCCGCTCTCTCGGGTAAATTTGGGAATCTCAATGTATTTAAGAGGGCATCAAGTAATTGGTCAGAACGTAACGGCTGAGCTGTGTTTGCCTGAAATGGTAATTGGTCATATGGACGGCGGTCCTGACTNTCCAACTGGTAATGTCGAGTCGATACGATGGTGGCAATAAGCCATTTCAT
Organism: Planctomycetaceae bacterium; assembly: GCA_002717145.1. GTDB lineage: Bacteria > Planctomycetota > Planctomycetia > Pirellulales > Pirellulaceae > UBA721. The sequence goes on from PBCP01000025.1 coordinate 54,018, forward strand.
GTCGTACCCGGATTCGGTGAATTTGGAAGATAAATAATCGAAAGCAGCAGGAGCAATGGCTTCCCGGTCCGGCCCTAAGTCATCGACAGGTTCATGGAACCCCTCTCCCACTAATTCAGCCCAGATTCGATTGACCGTCGCTTTTGCAAACCATGGATTGTCGACTGAAGTAATCCATTGAGCTAAGGTACTGCGACGATCCATATCAGTCGTGCCGATTGGTAGCTGCGCGTCGTTTATAAAGAATCTTGGCGATACTTGAGGCCCCGGCATGGTTGGATCTTCAAGGTTCGGCATNCGGTGTTCGAGCGTACCGATGAATCGGTTGTTGGTCGTTCGTGGCTGGAATCTGATTCGGTCGACAGCGTGGACAAGAAAGGTTCGGGGTTCCATTTGAGGTCGGACCGCGACTCTGGGAAAGAAAGCTGCGAGTTCATGGAATTGGGTTTGTTTCCAGCGATCTGTTGGATGATCGTGACACTGAGCACACTGAATTTGAATCCCAAGAAAGATTCGTGATATTTCTGATACAGTTTCCTCTGGACGCCCCTGCTGGGCAGCGATCAACGCAGTGCTGCCATCTTCTCTGATGTCACCTAATGCAGTAATAAGGCTCGTGGCGAAAGCATTCCATGGGACATTGGAATTAAGCGTCTCGGTGAAATATTGTTCGGCAGTTGGTGCACCAAGCAGGACTTGATCATTGCTTCGTCTGTAATAGATGACGTCTCGCCAAAATCGCCCCCAGTTTGCTCCATAATCTGGATCCTGTAATAATAATTCGGCCGCTTTCGTCCTTTTTTCCGGGTGCGACTCCAGACTGAAAACCAAAATGTCATCAAGCGATGGTGTCTTGCCGGTAATATCAAGGAAAATTCTTCTTAGGTAAGTTTCATCGTCACAGGCTTTGTTGGGAGATGGTTGTGTCTGTTCGTCAATTAAACGATCCACTTCCGCAGCGACTTCATGAACAGATTGGGCATTCGCTCTGGCATTAGGAAGAAAGAGCCCCAGCAGGCCGACAATGGTTAGGGAACGTATCCAATTCGTCATAGTATTAGGTCTCATTTGTGCCCCAGAATACTTGTTTAACTCTTATTATCGACAAGAGTTTCGGTAATTCTGCTCGATATAATATTTGGATGGCGAAACTTACCGAGTAATCCTAGCGTTTAATAATGTGTCAGGAGCCTTTGCGAAATTTGAAAGCCCGAATTCTATGAAGACTTTAAACTATCTGGTCGCGTTTGTATGCCTCTCTATGGGAATCCAGCAGGTATTGGCTCAACCTCCGGCTAATAATCAGCAACGGCAACAACGATTTCGTCAGTTATTGCAACGCTTTGATGAAAATGGAAATGGGCAATTGGACCCTAATGAACGGATGGCTGTGCAAAAGTTTATTCAGCAGCGTAATGGTAATAATTCGATGCAACTGCCTCAGATGCGGCGTCCTCAGAATCCCAATCAGCGGCCACAGGGACAAAGGCGGGAAGGAATGATGCTGCTCCCCCGTAAACGAGAGCATAAACTTGATAAGAGTCGACTTTTAAATCGGTTTGATATCAACCGAGATGGACAGCTGAGTGCTTCGGAACGCGCTGCTGCCATTGAAGCGATGGGAAAATAGAGGCTATAGGCTACTTCAGTTGGTCTGAGACGAGACGGTGGATGGCTGCCGGAGCTGATAGTCCCAGGCGGCCGTCAGGCATAGACTCGACCAGCCGAATGGAAACATCATCCTCTTCATTCTCTGCCAATTCGTTCAGCGTTTTTGTCAGAGCATCGCGTTTCGTGACAGGTAGCTTACTAAAATCATATAGTCCGATCTGGTTGGCCTCTAACGCATGTTCAGCCGTCGTTATTTCAAGTACTCCATTGACGCGTGCAATGTAAGAAAGTCCGTTGCTTGTTAGAATTTGCTCCAAACAATCCTGTAACGGTTCTTCTTCAGTCGCGACAATGATCTGACTTTTAGGTGTCCATCCTGATTGCCATATGTTTTTCCAATTAGCCTGAAATTGCAAATCAGAATTGGAATTGAGATAGATTAATACCTGCAACAGTGGTGCACCGTCATTGAAATTCACAGTAAATAGTTTCTTGTATTGGGGGCGAGCAAGTGCTTCATAAGATCCTATTCCTGTCTCCGGGTTGGAAATGCGATCAAGCAAGTGTTGAATACGATCCTGCATGCGTTTGTTTCCTGAAATTTCCATATGAAACACCCCTTCTTTTTCTTGGTCGGCAATGGGCCAGGCGATTTTCGTATCACCAGAGGAAAGGAGCGTATTGACGATTTGGCAAATCGCCTTGATGGCCTGTTCATCAGTATTCATCTCAGGCAGTGTCTGCTTATGAATAATAGTTTTAATATCGAGATTGGCATGGGCACTTGCCAAAATGAGTACATGGCCATCCTCAATCTGATGCGTCAGTTCAATCCTCTCCAGAACGGAAGTCAGAATCTGTCCGATGGTCTGGTTTTCAGCGTTATAGGTTACTCCGGCTGCGTGACTTAGTCCAGCTAACTCCAAAGACTCAAAGTCGAAGGTGAATGGGATGTTTCCTAGGGTTCCTAAAAACTCCAGAAACTGATTGAGAGGAATCGGATCGGAGACGTCGATTTGTGGTACGGTGAAATTTAACCCGGCTTCGATGTTGACCGGTGCGGCAGGTACGCGAGGGTTGTCGTTATTGCCTACAGGGAGCTTGGCTACCGGTGCGGCATTTTCCATGCCGGATGGCGCATTGCTGAGAAACGGAGCAATATCATCTATTACCGCATTCAGATTTCCTGATGCTTCGTCTAGATTGGATTCAGCAGGCGATTCCGGAGTAAGCCCCTCTGGTGCGATCGGAAGAGACTCTTCGGTTTCACCCGACTTTGGCATAGGATCTTCTGGATTCGGATTCGAATTTGTCTCTGAATTTGAAGATGGAGAATCCGTTTCTGTTATTTCTTCCGGTAAAGGCTCTTCTATTTCTTCTTCAATAGAGGCTTGGGTATTAGTCTCGTCTTCTGTTTGCGGCTCGGTATTGTCTGTCTGTTCGGCCGTCTCATTTCTGGTTGGTGAGTTATCCTGATTGGAGTTGGCCGCGGTTTCAGCAGAGTCGTCTGTTGAAAAATTGAACGCAGTGATGACTGCGATGAGTATCAAAATAGAGATGAAAGAAAAACTGATTAGTAGTTTCTTTCGTTTGCCGTCGGCCGAGGAATCCTGCCATTCATTCATCGAGTCCGGCTGTAACTCTTCCCTCTCACGGTCAGATTCTTCATCTGTTGAGGCGGAAGCTTCTGTAGTTTGTCGTGAGTTATCTTCGTCACTGACGGAAGAGGACGTTGTATAGCCAAAGTCTTCGACTGTATCAGATTGGTCATTCTGCTGAGGTAACGGTTCAGAAGACTCGCAACTCTCAGGGGAAGGTGATAATTTGGAGACTTCGCTTGACTCGCATGGTTTGCTTTTGGGGATTTGGACCATACTGCCGCACTTGGGACAGGCGAGAATTTGCCCAAGCAGTGACGGCTTACTTACCGTCAGTTTGGATTTGCAAGTGACACAATGGATTGAAAAGGGTTCCATGGATTCCCCTTCACGTAATTTAGGATTGTGACCAGGCGGATATTCCTAAGTCCAGTTACCGTTACTCTTGTTATTCTACGAAAACAGGAGGCAGAGTGTATTGTTTACTTTCGGCAGCCTTACGTGTTGTTAATAAGATTATTTTATTTCCGGCCTTTAATGGATCGTCGGTAATCAACCAGACGAGCTTTTGATCCTTTTCTGTTGGTGACTGTACTGTGGTCACCGGATTTGCTTTCATCACAATGCCAGTGAGTATTTCTTCGATAGGTTTGTTTTCCATAACAAAGTCTCTAATCGCCTGGTTGCGAGTAATTCCCTCATCCATCAAATCATTGCCGTCAATTTTAATATCAAATTCGAATGGCAGGCCACGGACGGAACTGCGGACATCCATGACGATATCTGCGATTGCCAGGTTGAGGTCTTGTTGTGGTATGTCAACAGAAAGGGGGGATTTTAAGAGCTCATCAATCGTTTGTGGTACGGTTGTTGTCGGATTCTCCGCGACCGACGTGCCACCAGGTTCTGACGCCAGACTCAATTCGCCGGCTATTAAAAGGTTGGGAGCAGCTTCAATGGGCATGGCAATATTCAGCACTGGAGTTTGACCTTCGACCTGAATGCGACTCTGAGAATGCAAAAACCGGATCATCCCTGGGAAGCGGAATGCTAAGGCTCGCCAGTGCTTCGAAGGGTTGATGTCTACAATGTAACTTTCGATTTGATCGGGGATTTCATTCATGCGGTCCCGCATCCGTGTAATGAGTTCTCGTTTGTCTAAGGTTAGACCGGCGGACATCCGGGCTTCGAGATAAAAGACAGGATCAAAATGGAGACTGATGAGCATTGCTTCAAGCCCTTCGCCCAGTAACCACTGTAACGGTCCACGAATTTTTTTAGGTTGACCAAAATAAAATGTATTACCGTCACGGAAAAGCGACGTAAACAGAAAGCTTGGAGCAACCAAAATGTTGATATGGCGTTGATCATCAGATTGCTTGAGCAACTGCGCCATCGTGCGACGAAGCAGTGGTGGTTTTCCTCCCCACTCGAGCGTCGCCTGTAAAGCTGAGGATGGTCCGAAAACTAATATTCCATCTTCTTCGGGAATCAACGCGCTAAAAGATCCTACCTGAAAAATCATCCCATGTTCGGTCTCTTCAGAATCCGGATCTCCCAGCAAACCGCTACGCGTTGCACGATCGAGGGCTTCAGTGAGGTGGATGACAATGCTTGGTGTCGTCCCCTGCCCCTGCTCATCTTCGAGCCAACTGAGTACCAGATGGTCTACTTTGTCGAATCCGATGCCGGTTGTAGATTCGAAAGCTGATAGGGTGGCAGAGATTTCAGGTCCAAAAGCCTGCAGAATGGAAAGCCCATGCTCTGTGGCCAGTAAGTTTGCCACTTTGATAGAAATAAATAATTGCGCTCCCGGTGGAGTCCAGGCTAAATCGATCGGTTGGCCTTTTGTGGGAGATGCCCAAAGGGTTTCACCGTCGTCGTCAATTAACAGAACCTCTTCATCTGTAGCAAGATCCGTAGACGTCTCCATATTGCTATCTTCAGTCTCGGTTCCGTTTTCATCATCCCCGTTTGTTCTATCGTTGTTTTCAGGAGTGACTGATGTACCAGGATTATTTTGGGAGATTTCTTCTTGTTGATTTGAATTGGATCCGTTGTTTGCCTGGCCGTCACCTCCATTCTCGATTGTCGTGTTATTCAGAAATGCGAATACCATGATGATTCCCAAAATGCCGGTTCCGATGCCTCCCCACAATATAGGGTTGGCCCACGGTGATTTTCTCTTTCGTCGTCTGTGTCGCCTCGATGTACGCGTGGTTTTATCGCCGGAGGTTGCTGTATCTCCGGGATTCGATTCTGACTTGGGTTGTACGGCAGGTGCAGATGTCGCTGCCTTGTTACGCCGAATATTCCCCGCTTGATTTTGAGATGAAGGTTCAGTTTGTTGTGAAGGAGGAAGAGGGCCAAGAGTTAGAATGGCACTTTCCGTGGTCAGTGCCGCCTCAAAATCTACCAAAGTTTTTGTGTGCGCCGGTTGGCTGCTCTGCTGTTTTAGAGATTCGGGAACCAGTAATGCGAGTTTGTCTGCCACTTCCTGAGCGGACTGAAACCGGGTGCCAGAATTTTTTGCCATCAGGTAATTCAGGAATTGACTGACAGTGTCTTCAACTCCGAAGGGAGACAGGTCATCAATCGGATCTTTGGCATGGCGGGCAAGTTTTTCTTGAATGGAACCTCCTGGAAAGGGAACCGTACCTGTTAACATCTGAAACAAGATGCTTCCCAGACTATAAATATCTGACTGCGGTGTTGGCATGGCGCCTGGCAACAGTAATTCAGGCGCCATGTAATCAGCAGCTGTAACTAATTCTGGGTTCGCTTCATCGGCTGGTAGTTGTAATGGTCGAATGATTTGTTCGGTTGGTAGTAAAACTTTGACTTGATTTTGTGCGTCAAGCCAAATGTGATCAGGTATTAGTGATCCGAACAGAGTGTTGCATTGGTGAAGATGAGCTAATGCCTGCGCAGTCTTCCACGCAATAAAACAGGCCATGGAAGGGGCTAGTCTTGATGTGGAGCGGAGTTTGTCTGCTAAGGATTTAAGATTGTTGCTGTCGAGGCCAGGGTCTTCAAGTACAAGATAGCGAAATGACGTTTGGTCGACCAAGTCATAGATTCGCCACAAGTTGGTGTCTTTTATCGCTGCGGTGGCTTTAGTTCTTGCCGTGACGCTAGCCCAAACGGCAGAGTCCTTGAAATTGTCTCCCGCTAAGAAATGTAGAACTACGGGGTGCTTCGTATCAATGTGTCGGGCCTGAAACCATCCCTTCAGCGGGCCGTCTGCAACCCGGTTGTGAACCCTGTAGCGTCCGAAGTTAAACGGCCCCTTGTGTCCCTTAAGTAGCACGGTGGCCTGGTAATTGGAAAGTTTGCCTGCTTTAACAAGCCAGGCTGCGATACTTTTTGCCTGATCCAGTTCGGGGTTCTTTGAAACTAGAGTTGCAAATTGTTTACGAAGATCCACACACTCCTGATTATCAAGAAGTTTGCTTTCACGAAGATTGAGCCAAAAGTCAGAGGTTGTTGTCATGTCTAAATATTAGTACTGAGCACCCGTTCCTGACAACTCACGACTACCGGCCAAAACCTGACTGACCGTGTCAGTTATGATTTGGCATGCTATATCGACCTGTTCGGCTGAGACGTCAAGGTGTGTGACAAATCGAATCCTTTGTGCCCCTAAGGCTAAACAACGGACACCTTGTGAGTCTAGTTCACCTGCTAACGCGGCAGCAGAACCAATCCCTTCGTCGACGTCCATCATGACGATATTTGTGTCGACCGGCCCCGGTAGTTTTAGGCCTTCGGTATTTTGAATCATAGTGGCCAGTTTTTGAGCATTTTCATGATCGATACTCATTCGTTCCACGTTGTTTTGTAAACCAAATAACGCGCCAGCTGCAATGACACCCGCCTGACGCATCCCTCCACCGAAAGCCTTTCGGTGTCGGCGAGCAAAATACATCTGTTCTTTGGTTCCACATAAGGCCGACCCGACGGGTGCTCCAAGTCCCTTGCTGAAACAGATCGACACAGTGTCAAAGTGACTCGCCCATTGTTTAGCGGGAATGCCCGTTGCTGCGACAGCATTGAAAAGTCGAGCTCCATCCAAATGCGTCTTAAGTCCGTTGTCATGAGCCCACTTACAAATCTGAACCACGTTTTCATAGGGCTGTACTCGCCCGCCTCCACGATTGTGAGTGTTTTCAAGGCAAAGGAGTCTTGTAATTGCAAAGTGTTCATTATCAGCTTTAATTGTGCCTAATAGTTGTTCCGGCTCAAGTACGCCGTTGTCGCCTGTTACTAAGGATGGGATGAGACCACTGAGCGAAGCAAATGCTCCCTGTTCGTAGCTGTAGATGTGACAACCGGATTCGCAAATGAACTCATCGCCGGGACGACAGTGAACTCTCAGGCCAATTTGATTGGTCATCGTTCCTGATGGCATGAAAACGGCGGCTTCCTTGCCTGTCATTTCGGCAATGAGATCCTGTAGAGCCCCAACTGTCGGATCTACGTCGATGACGTCATCATCGACTTCACAGTTGGCGATAAACTCACGCATGGCAGCCGTTGGTTTGGTGACAGTGTCGCTTCGAAGGTCAATTGGCATATTCATCGGAGGAATCGCTTTGGAGTTTAAGGAGGGAGTCAGACGGTGAATTCAAGGTCGTGTCTATTCAGGTATTTTTCGTCTCTCTTCATTATGAAGACCTGCTATGTCTGTGGGAATTACCTTGGCGTGGAATAAATCTGAATATGTAAATTCAGGAAAGATCTGATCGAAAATGTCAAATTACCACTTTCAAACCACAGTTTACAAATATTTCAGTCCTTTATCAGGAGCCACCCACTCCATCAGTATTCTTTGAATCCTCAGATCCAGTGCCACCCACTCGACGAATTGATTGAAATTCGCCAAATTGCATGTAAAAGAGTGGGTGGCACCTATTGAAAGACGGGTAAGAGAAGGGAAAAACAGCTTGAAATGAGTGGGTGGCACCTAATTGCAGTTATCAAACGACTGGTCTGTGACCACAATGAAAGCGTACAGATTTTCATCCTCGCAAATTCGGTTTTGGGCAATGTCCGGTAATTCACTCACAATTCAACGCATTGATACGAGGCATGATAATGTTCAAGAAGCATTATCTGCCTTGCGAGAGAAATTGTCGCCTCAGGGAAACATGGTCAGTGAAGCTGGACGGCAACGCACAATCGCAGTTTTTGGCGAACCACTAACTCCACAACAAGTGGTCGAAAGAATNTGCTCTGAAGTGCGACAAGACGGATTATCCGCAGTTCTGAAATACAATCAGCAGCTTGATGGTGCTGAATTGACCGCTGATACACTTCGTGTAAGCGCTGANGAGTTAGCAGCGGCACATAAGGCAGCAGATTCTGAATTCCTGAAGACAATTCGCCGTATTCGGGAAAATATCATGGAATTTCAGACGGCAATCCTTCACCAGGAAGTTGGCATTGAGCGTCCTTCCGGGGTTAAACTGACACAGCGTTACACACCGATGAAGCGAGCGGGACTGTGTATTCCCGGTGGTGCCGCTGCATACCCTTCCACCGTGCTTATGACGGCTGTACCAGCGTTATCTGCCGGTGTTTCTGAAATTGCAGTCATGGCTCCACCAACAGATTTCGGTTCCAATAACCCCGATTTACTGGCGACCTGCCATGAGCTTGGTATTAACGAAGTTTACCGCATGGGGGGGGCACATGGGGTTGCCGCTCTGGCCTATGGTCTCGAAAATCTGGAGCCTGNGGACATTATTGTTGGCCCCGGCAACCTTTTTGTGGCTTTGGCCAAGAAACTCGTTTTTGGTCAGGTGGCAATTGACTCGATTGCCGGTCCAAGTGAAGTGGTGGTTATTGCCGATCAAACAACTCGGGCTGACTACACTGCAGCTGATCTTTTAGCACAAGCTGAACATGCTCCGGGAGCGAGCATTCTGGTGAGCTGGAGTGAAGATGTCTTGGAAAGAACAGCTGATGAGCTAGAAAGACAGGTAGCAACTTTAAGTCGGGAAGATTTAACACGGCAAAGCCTCGAAGACTTTGGAGCGTTGATTCTGGTTAAAGATGAGGATGAAGCCGTCGAAATAACAAATCTAATTTGTCCAGAACACCTGCACATAGCTGTAGATGATCCATATGAACTGCAACAGCGATTGACGACTGCGGGAGCTACGTTCTTGGGAAATTACACTCCCGTAGCTTTAGGTGATTACGTTGCCGGACCTTCTCACACGTTGCCGACAGNTGGAACTGCTCGTTGGGCGAGCGGTCTTTGTTCAAACGATTTTTTGCGGTCTAGTAGCGTATTGGAGTATAGCCGGGCGGCTATGCTTGAAGTGGTCGAAGACGTGCAACGAATGGCAGACAAGGAAGGTTTGACTGCTCACCGGGCAAGTGTCGATATTCGTGCAGACAGCTGAATGAGTCATTAGGATAGAAATTTCAATGGCATACGTAAGAGAAAATATTTCGCGACTGGCAGGTTATGTGCCTGNTGAACAGCCACAGGGAGGAAAGTTCATCAAGCTCAACACCAATGAAAACCCCTACCCCCCTTCTCCGAAGGTGGTGGAAGCGATTCAGGTGGCGGCTGAAAAACTAGTTCGATACCCGGATCCGGTTTCGACAGCATTTCGACTGGCTGCAGGTGAGGCATTAAATATAGATCCCGATTGGATCGTTTGCGGTAACGGCAGCGACGATATCCTTACAATTTTGACTCGTTCCTTCGTGAATCAGGGCGACATGATTCGTTTGCCTAATCCAAGCTATATTCTTTATAGAACGCTGGCTGAAATTCAGGGGGCAAGTTTCCAGCAGATCGATTTCAATGAAGACTGGTCTCTGCCCGAATCTTTTGCGGCCACGGATGATCGTCTAAAGCTCGTCTTTTTGCCAAATCCCAACAGTCCGACAGGTACTGTCGTTCGTCAGGATGAAATTCTCGAACTTGCGGATAAGCTTCCCTGCCCGCTTCTGATCGACGAAGCGTATGTAGATTTTGCTCAATTCAATTGTGTTGACTTAGTGAAGCAAAACGAAAAGATTATGGTATCGCGAACGTTAAGTAAGTCATACGGTCTGGCTGGACTACGGTTTGGCTTTCTGGTGGCTCAACCCAGCATGATTGAGCAGTTATTAAAGGTGAAGGACTCTTACAATTGCGATGCGTTATCCATAGCTGGCGCCACAGCTGCGATTTCAGACCAGACCTGGTTGCAGGACAATGTTGCAAAGATCAAATCGACGCGTCAAGTTTTGCAGGAAAAACTGACACAATTGGGATTTGAAGTAATACCGTCACAAGCCAACTTTGTATGGTGTACTCACAGATCGACCGCAGTAAAGCCTATTTATGAGTATCTCAAAGAGAACCGCATCCTGGTGCGGTACATGAGCTATCCTAACTGGAAGGAAGGCCTCCGCATTAGCGTGGGGACGGACGACCAGATAAGTGCTTGTTTGAGTTTAATACAAGATAAGGTGTAACTAATGGCTCGTACGGCTGAAATTGATCGTAAGACTGCCGAAACGGATATTCAACTTTCTATTAATCTTGATGGCAGTGGCCAGTCCGACATTCAGACTGGAGTTGGTTTTTTTGACCACATGCTGGAGTTGTTTGCTAAACATGCCGTCATCGATCTTACCGTGCGCGCAAACGGCGATTTACATGTGGATCAACATCACACGGTGGAAGATACAGGAATTTGTCTTGGGCAGGCAGTGAAAGAAGCCCTTGGAGATAAGGCCGGTATTCGACGCTATGGCCATTTCACGCTTCCGATGGAAGAGACCTTAGTCAACGTCGCGATTGACTTAAGTGGACGATATTACATGGTGTTTAATGCCGACTTTCCAAGTTCAAAGATAGGGGATTTCGACAGCGAATTAGTCGAGGATTTCTGGCAGGCATTTGCAGCGAATGTTTTAGGAAATTACCATGTCAACGTTCACTACGGACGCAATAGTCACCACATCAGTGAAGGCATTTTTAAATGTACTGCGCGAGCATTGCGAATGGCGATCGCAGCGGACGAACGAATGCAGGGAATTATACCTTCCACTAAAGGTACGCTTTAGAGTTAGCCCCAAGATCCAACATAGAAAGAGCTGGTCTTCATGGGAAGCCAGCTCTTTTTTATTGTCAAATCATTCTACGACTTAATCGATATCCTGTTCCAAATAACGAGCCAGTTGATGGAAATCGCTGTCCGTCTTAATGTAGCGAACAACTGTCACCAGATTCTCTGGGTCCACGAGTTCTTCAAAAGGTACGTAACGCAAGTCAAACTGGTTTTTCACGCTGACCATGACACCGTTTAGCCCTTCTTCTACCAACGCTCTGAAGGCACCTACTCCGAGTTGACTTCCAAGCATTACATCAAACGCTGTCGGTTGTGTGCAGCGTGATTCGTATCCGAGTTGTAATCCGTTGATTTTGCGGGTTTTCCCCGTAGCGGCTTCATAAGCCGCGCTCAGCTTACGTGTCAAAATCTGACAGAGATTGATTTGAGAAATAGCGATGTGTCCATGGTCATCGCGAGGTACACCTTCGAGATAGCTGTGTGGCAGATATTCGGCAAGGCCTTCGGCTACTACGATCACTCCAAATTCCTTACCGAGCTCTTCACGCTTGACCATCGTTCTTACTGCTCGATCCATGAGTTTATCCATGTTCATGATCTTGCGGGTTTCAGCTGCGCCGGTTGCAGGATTGGTAATGGTCTCTTCCTCGGCGTAGTCACCTTCGACATCTTCTACACTAATTGCCAAACATGCTTCACCCGAAATAGCAGCACCATAGGCCAGCCAGCCAGCACTACGTCCCATCGCTTCGCAGAGGAAATAAGCGCGTCCGGCTGCGGCATCGAACATCAGATTTCGAATTTCAGTAGCGAGAAAGTCTACGGCTGAGAAAAACCCAAAGGTAAAGTCGATTCCCATATAGTCGTTGTCGATTGTCTTAGGGAGATGGACTACCGGCATTTTAGGAGCGTCGTCTCCCAAGGTATCCTGAAACAGCTTGAATTTATTTGCCGTTTTCAACGTGTCGTCACCACCGATGGATATGAACGCATCGACATCAAGTGATCGCAATGCATTGTAGGTGCGTAGCATCGGCGCGGTTCGCTCGGGGTCTTGAAGATGCTCTGGATCAGAGATTACTTTTCCGGGGTTAGCTCGGGCTGTGCCAATAATGATCCCCGGAGTCGTACGAGCACGCTCCAGACAATCTTCACCAAGAATGACATAATCTTTCCCTTCTTCGAGCGGAGTCGTCCCGTCATATTCCTGAAGTGAGGAATATCCGTGGCGAATACCAATGACTTCCGTGCCACCTCGGGTGAAGGCGATCGCTGCAGCGCCGATGACCGAGTTGGCGGCAGGAGCAGGTCCGCCGGAAAATAGGATAGCGACTCGTTTAATTGGGTTGTCAGACGTCTTGGGTCTTGCCAGAGGATCACTCATGACGGAAAAGCTCCCGGGTAGTTAGATGCATGGAAGGTTATCAGCAAAACCTAAGTTTAAGCTGAGTGTGAAAGATCGAAAACCACCGCACATAAAAAACAGAAGTGGTCAGCGCAGCAACGATCATCGCAAGTTCAATGCGAATTCTCCATCCTGGACAACTTCTTCAACGAGCCCTTGGTTAGAAAGTGCGTTCGACAAACTTTGTGTCAATCGTACCAGCCACGAATTCTGGATGCGTAAGCACTTTTTTGTGGAATGGAGCAGTCGTCTGGATTCCTTCCACCTGCAATTCATCGAGACAGCGAAGCATCGTGGCGATAGCTTCCTCACGTGTCGGACGGTGGACCAGCAGTTTAGCAATCATGGAATCGTAGTAAGGCGGTACAGTGTAACCAGCATACACGTGAGACTCCCAGCGAACTCCGAGGCCACCTGGAATGACAAGATGTTCGATTTTACCAGGGCAGGGTTGGAAGTTCTTGTCAGGATTCTCGGCATTGATCCGGCACTCGATCGCATGTCCTTCGCATTTCACATCTTCCTGTGAAAATGGAAGTGCTTCCCCGGAGGCGACAATGATCTGAGATTTGATGAGGTCGATTCCTGTCACCAGTTCGGAAACAGGATGTTCTACCTGAATACGAGCATTGACTTCGATAAAGTAGAAATTGTTGTCCGCGTCCACAATGAATTCGACCGTCCCTGCATTGTGATAATTGGCTTCGCGAATCATTCGCACAGCGGCTTCACAAATCGCAGCACGGGTTTCCTCCGGAAGATTGGTTGCAGGTGATTCTTCGATAAGTTTCTGATGACGTCGTTGGGTTGAGCAGTCACGTTCCCAAAGATGGACTACATTGCCGTGCTGGTCTGCAATAACCTGAACTTCCACGTGACGCGGGCTGCCCACATACTTTTCAATATAAATTCCCGGATTGCCGAATGCAGCAGCAGCTTCCTGTTGGGCGGCCTGGAGTGCATTTTCCAGGTCGTCCTCGGTTTCTGCGACTCGCATCCCTTTGCCACCGCCGCCAGCCGTTGCTTTGATCAATACAGGAAATCCAATTTCAGCAGCGACTTTTTTAGCTTGTTTTACATCTTCGATAAGCCCATCTGAACCTGGAACAACAGGCACGTTGGCGGCGACAGCCATCTTCCGAGCAGTGTTTTTGTCGCCTAGTTTTTCCATAGATTCTGGAAGCGGACCAATAAAATCAATTTCGCAGTTGCGACAAACGTCATTGAAATGAGCGTTTTCCGACAGAAAGCCATAGCCGGGATGGATGGCGTCAGCATTCCCAACTTCTGCGGCACTTATCACCCGATCAATTTTTAGATAACTTTCGTTCGAGCGAACTCCTCCAACGCAATAAGCTTCGTCAGCTAGATCAAGATAGGCTGAGCCTCGATCCCCTTCGCTGAAGATAGCGATAGTTTCGATGCCCAATTCTTTACAGGCTCGAATTACACGAAGAGCAATCTCGCCTCGGTTTGCGACTAGGATACGTTTGTACATAGGTCGTGAAGTCTGTTATCTGAAGGATGGATTCATGAACAGCCAGAGAAACGCGTGGGCAAATTAGCCGCGAGTATCCACTTTGAACATGGGTTTACCACAGTCCACGGGATCCTGGTCATTGACAAGTACAGCGACGATTTTTCCGCTGACTTCTGCGTTGATTTCGTTGAAGACTTTCATAGCTTCAACGATACAAACAGTGGTGTCCGCACCGATGCTGTCACCTACTTTGACAAATGCAGGAGAATCCGGATTGGCTGAAGCGTAAAAGGTACCAACCATGGGACTGTCGATTGTGACAATATGATCACCTTCGTCGTCAGCCGGAGCGTTATCGGCAGGAGCCGCTGGAGTTGCAGCGGGGGCCGGCGCTGGAACTCCAGCGACGGGCTGTACGACTCCTCCGCGAGACAGTCGAACTTTCTGACCGTCTTGCTCCAGATCGATTTCGGTTAAGTCATTTTCCTTCATAAAATCAACGTACTGAAGGAGACGTTCCATATCGAAGACGTTACTGGATTTCGCCATGGTCTGGTATTCTTCCTCTAATGAAGCTTGTTTTTTCAATAATTAGCAATTCTAAGCATAATTGGCCGATACTACTAAGGGGAATCTGGCTTATTTATAGCTGCTATATACCCACATTTATCGGCGTTTCATCACATTTAACAGTTAGTTTTTCCGGTCAAATTGGAAATTCCTATAGTTCTACAATCGCATCTTCCAGTTTCTTAGGCACACTCGTCAAGACTTCATGCCCGTCTTTGGTCACTAAAACATCGTCCTCAATTCGAACACCACCCCATCCGGGCAGATAAATTCCAGGCTCGACTGTGACGACCATTCCCGGTTGTAGTGGTACATGCTGATTGGAAGCTAGACGCGGATATTCATGAATAAATGTACCAATGCCATGCCCCAGACTGTGTCCGAAGTATTTTCCATAGCCCGCATTGGCAATGTGGTTGCGGGCTGCGAAATCGACTTTACTCATGATGGCACCCGGCTTAATCGCTTTGATTGCTTTCAATTGAGCTTGCAAGACGGTGTTATAGACTCTTTCAAACTTGGCGGTGAGTTTCCCTGTGACAATCGTACGAGTGATATCACTGAGGTAACGGTCGTAGTTGGCACCCCAGTCAAATAGGCAGAAGTTATCCTCGCCGATTTGCTGCTCGCCTGGCTGGGCGTGTGGTAAAGCCGCCTGAGGACCAACTGCTACAATCGGATCGAAGCTTGTGCCCCGCCCACCGAACTGGCGAATCTGATGTTCCAGATTAAAAGCAATCTCTTTTTCAGTTTGATCCGCGGTCAAGGAGGCTTTGATTACATCAAAGGCTTTCTGGGCGACTTTAACGGCTTTGCGAATTGTGGCAATTTCTTCCCGGTCTTTGATTTCCCGAAGCTTCTCAACAATGCTCGAAGTAGTCACCAGATTGACAGAAGGCAATGCTTCAGAAAGAGCTTCGGCCTGCCCCAGCGAAAGTGAATTTCCTTCCAACGCTACGGAAGCAACTCTGGCTTTTGTGATCAGTTTTTTACTAGCTTCGACCATGGTCTGAACCGAAGGGCGGATAACCGAATCGATATCAGGACAGTCATGTTCGATTTCCTGAATATAGCGAAAGTCACTGATGATGATCGTGTTTTTGGGTAGCACGAGTAGATAGCTGGAGTCACCGCTGAAGCCTGACAAGTATGTTACATTCAATTCGTCAGTAACCAACATGGCGGCAATGCCCTGTCGTTTTAATTCGGCACGCAGTTTTTTTCGGCGTCGTGCGTATTGGCTCATAGAGGGTAAATCCTTTCGCGCTAATTTGCGTGAGGAGAAAAAGGAAGATGGACGGGGGTTGCTTTAGGTGAATGGTTGGTTGTTTTCGTCAACTTTGACCACAACCGGAGTATAAGGTAATTCGGATTCTGCAAATTGCGCATAGCTGCAAATGATCACCATATCGCCTGGTTGCATCAGATGGGCTGCTGCGCCGTTAATGCAAATGCGGCCTGAATTGCGTTCCGCCACAATGGCGTACGTCGTCAACCGTGTGCCGCTGGTGATGTTATAGATGTCCACCTGCTCGTGAGCATGAATATCAGCCAGTTCGAGCAATGCTTCATCAATCGAAACTGATCCATCGTAATGTAACTCAGCTTCAGTGACCGTTGCTCGATGGATTTTACTTTTTAAAAATGTGCGAATCATGCAAGTCTGTTTTTGTACTTGTATGGGGGCAAAATCGGGAGTAGCCGGAAGCCGACCACTTATCTCTGCTCCATCTTACGACAGATTCCTGTATTTGTTGAGCAGGGGTGTGGGTGGTTTCCCCTCATAGTTTCTATCGGGACCAGTACCCCACGTTAAACGCCAATCCCTGCAATCCAGAATGCTAAGCCAATTATTGCAAAACAGGCTAACACCGATACCAAAAATCCAACCGTATCAGCCTTCGTGGGCTTTTGGAATTCCAATTGACTATTGGGAAATAATTTGACTCGGTCAGGTTGTTGCTCACCTGCATAAACTGCTTCCAACCGGGATTTGTCCTCTTCAGGATTGGCCCGTACCCGGGTTTTCATTTTCGCATAATAACGGTCTAGTGCTTCCGGTGAATTCCCAGCACCGGCAAAACTCGTTATCAAGCTGGCAACAATCATGACTAAGAACGGCATGACAATTTTGGGTACTAGCTCCAAGGCGCTTCGGTTGGCTTTCGACTGACTGGCGATATCCACTCCGAGAGGCACAAAAAAGGCAAGATTAAGTTTGAAATTTCCTTCACCACGCATCTTTGTTCCTTCCGGGTAGCCGTATGTTGTCGTGGTTTTGTCGCCGTCGGTAACGGTGTCGATCAAACTGGGTTTTACAGAGGCGTCAATCGGAACCACTTTGTCCCAAAAAATAGCCTGTCCGCCGGTGAAAAGCTTGGGGCTGCCGTCTTTATTCGTTTCAAACGGACGCGGCGTAGAAACGTCAATTTTATGTTTGCCTACTTCCAGTGTGACTAGCTCGGTTCCGTCCTCGCTGGGCACGTGAATCTGGGTGCGTTCTTTGTTGGCAAATCCAGGCTTAACCGCCGCATGTGCTGTCTTTTCGATGTCAGCACGGTCTTTTCTCTCTAATTGATCGGCTTTTTCCTGCCAGGCTTCCAGTTGCAACGCCAGATGTTTACGAATCGATGATTTGGTTAAAACTTCCCGTGTTACCGTGTGAGTCATTGGAGCGGCTTGGAGGAATGAGTCATTGGTTCTCCAGGCAGGAGCCAGCATGGGGCCAAAGTACGGAATCATCGTAAAGAACAGTAGACAGTAGGCGACCGTGATCCAGGCAGCTTTCGTGGTTGCTCTACGCCAGTACATTCCGATCCAGAAAGGAGCGGCGAATACCAACGTGAACCAGAAGGTAATGGTTAACTGCTGGATCATATCAAAGATCAAAAGCGAAAACATAATCGATCCGGTTACTATGATCGTCCCAGTGATCTTACCCATCAGCAGGCAGTTCTTTTCAGAAGCATTGGGGTTCAAGAATGGCACGTAGAGATTCCGAACGACCAGTCCCGACCCTACGATCATATACGCATCGACACTACTCATAAGTGCTGCCAATAGACAAGCCAGCATGAGCCCGCGTAACCCCGGCCCCAGAAGTTGCATAGAGGCATATCCCCAGGCCTGATCGGGGTCCTTGATCAATGCCGGGACATCGGCATACAACGTTGCGGCGATCAGTCCCGTTAACACCCACCCGAGTGTGCAGAATCGCTTCAGGAAATTGCCAACGACCAGGCCTGTTCTGGCGTCGTTTTCTGTTTTAGCACTCCCTCCGCCTGTCGCGATAAAGTGTGGCTGGACAACAATGCCGAGGAGGTTCGAGAAAACGATCGCGATTAGGTACGCTAGTGAGAAGTCCGCTCCCACACCTCCCATTAAATCAAAGAATGACTCCGGAAGTTGATCATGCATCACGCTAAAGCTATCTGCGCCTTCAGGGTTGAGATCTGTACTGCCTTTAAGTGCATTGAGTCCGAGCGGTATAAGCATGCAACTTAAAGCAATGACACAAATTCCCTGGATTAAGTCAGTAAAGTACGCAGCGGTCAAACCTCCCAGCATTCCATAGAGGAGTACGATAATACCGACGGCAGGAACCAGCACGTATTGCAATTCATATTCACTTCCGAATAGATTGACCGTTTCCCCGATCATCGGAGCGGCAGTTTTAGCAATGGCCGAGAAAAACATCGAGCCGTAGATCATAAAGAAGATAACGCCGAAGATAGCGTAGGCTCCACCTAGCTTCTTGCTTTCGTAGCGTTCGACATACCAGTCCCCCAGCGTCAAATGACGCATACGGCGGTACCAAACTCCGGTAATCCAATAAAACGGTGTGACGAACAGCCAATACATCACTCCCCACATTCCATTCATTCCCTTGGTGAAAGTACCACTTCCGGTAATGATTGGATCTTGCGGCCCGGTGCCGGCTCCAAAGGCAGCAAACGTTTGCATAAGTTTGCCAAATCCCCGGCCACCCATGAAGTAATCTTCCTGTTTTTTGTTGAGGCGGGCGCAGTAAAGACCAATGGCTATCAGGACAAGAAAGTAGATTCCAAGAACAATGTAATCGGGTTGCGTCATAGGAGTACGTCCGAAACGTTAGAGTTGAATTGTGTTTGATAGGTGGGAGAAAGTTGGCAGGATCGAATGTGTGTCGAGCTGAGCACACAGTCTAATATCGCTAACCATACCTACATGTTGCAAGTTTTTCCCACCGCGGCTTGTTAATAATTTTTCATAGATGGCTTGCTCAGGATTGCCGCTCTGTTCGCATGGTCGCCACAAATCAACCGCTAGCAAAGCCTGGTCATTGAATACACTTTCTGTCCGTCGGGCAGCCAAAGCTCCGGCAAGTAATGTGTCTTCCAAAGTAATTTCGCCATTGGTGCCTGCACAAATGATGTTGACTTTGGGATGATTGGCTATCCTCTGACTAACAGTTGAACAATTAGCAAAAGCGGCTACCAGCACCTGCTCAGCTTCGACGCAGGCCAACAAAGCGCGGGTGCCATTGGTTGTGGTTAATGCGATAACCTGATTTTCAACGAGCTCCCTTGTGTACTCAGCAGGCGAATTGCCAAAATCAAACCCTTCGAGTTTGATGCAGTCACGTTCTCCCCCGAGCATCCCGTGAGCTCGCTGGGCGGTCAGTCTGGCCTGTTCGACAGTGACGGCAGGAATAATCGACGAAGCCTGATTACCCAATGCAGTGACGATTGTCGTGGTCGCTCGTAAAACGTCGATGACAACACTACATGAACCTGACAGTATGTCTGAACTTGGAATTAATTCAGGCAGCAAAAAGACGTTTGTTTGCAGCATAAGAAGAAAAATAGTGGTTAATAGTGGGCGATGGCCTGCGGATAATTCCCACAGCGAGCCGTTGGCGTTACTATACAGTATCAATGTAGCTTCGCTAATGCTNTCAGGCGANATCCGGCGANCATCAAAACTAGATTGTANACACGTTCAAGAGCACGAAAACTGAATATTCATGGNAAAAGTAGATAAATCGAATCAGCGAGTACANCGGATGTTTGGCCAGATCGCGTCAAACTACGATCGCATGAATCACTTGCTGTCGATGAATATCGATCGCTACTGGCGTTGGCGAACGGTGCGCAAGGTGGCTCCCTCAGGAGATGCACCTATTCTGGATATTTGTTCAGGGACGGGTGACCTTGCTTTTGCGTATTGCCGCAAAGCTGATAAGGGTACTCAGGTTGTGGCCGCAGATTTTACGCGAGAAATGCTGCAGATCGGTGAGCAAAAGAAAGACCGCAGAGCGATCTACCAAAATGTGAGATTTGTCGAGGCTGATGCTCAACATTTGCCGTTTGAAAAGGATACCTTTCAGATTGTGTCTGTTTCCTTTGGCTTGAGAAATATTGCTGATACCGATCGAGGTCTCAGTGAAATGGCACGGGTTTGCCAACCTGGAGGTAAAGTGGCCGTACTCGAGTTTTCGAAACCGGGGTGGCAACCCTTCAAGGCATTTTATGGATTCTATATGAATCACATACTGCCTAGGATCGGGCAGTTCTTTGCGAAGAATGAAGAAGATGCCTACAACTATCTACCGGAAAGTGTTTCGGAGTTTCCAGACGGCCAACGGCTAGTGGATAAAATGCATGAGAATGGTTTAGTTGATGGCAGATATTACACGCTGACTGGTGGTATCGCAACCCTTTACGTCGCGGAGAAGCCTGAATGAATAATATAGCAAGCAACGCCGATCGTCGCTCGGTGGTTCTGGCGGTTAGTGGTGCTAGCGGCGCGGTTTATAGTGTCCGTTTGTTGCAGCATTTGGTCGCTTCCGCGATTCCCGTACAATTGACGATTAGTGATGCTGGTTGTCAGGTGATTCAGCAGGAATTGGGGCTTAGCGTCGATGTTAATAATCCAGCAGTGGATGAATTGCTTGAGTATCAGATTCCGGGATGCCAGACTCTGGAAATTCCTTCCCCGCGGCAAGTGCAGGTTTATCAATATAAGAATTTGATGAGCCCGATTGCTAGTGGTTCCCATCGAACTTATGGTATGGTGATTTGCCCTTGTAGTGGTGGAACCTTAGGAAGTATTGCCAGTGGGGTTAGTGGTAATTTGATCCACCGTGGAGCTGAGGTTCACCTCAAGGAACGTCGCAAGTTGATTCTGGTTACTCGGGAAACTCCACTGTCGGCGATTGCCATTGAAAACATGCAACGGGTGACTTCTGCTGGTGCGGTCGTACTTCCTGCTAGTCCGGGTTGGTATCATGGTGTCCAGTCTTTAGGTGATTTAGTCGATTTTGTGGTTGCCCGTATTCTCGATCAATTGGGAATTGATAATCAATTGATTCATCGCTGGGGTGAGGGAGCGGCCGATGGCTGAGATAGCTACAAGATCATCAGGAATCGTCTATAAGACAAAAACGATTCTGGAGATGATACGCTTCAGCCATACAATCTTCGCGCTGCCCTTTGCATTGCTCTCGGCAGTAATGTGCTGGACTGTACCTCCGCATGAATCGCTGACTTTGAATTTGCCCGGATTTAATTTCTTGCATCTTTTGGGGATCGTCGTATGTATGGTCTTTGCCCGAAGTGCAGCGATGGCTTTTAATCGTGTTGCTGATCACAAAATCGACAAACAGAATCCACGCACGGAAGGCCGCCATATTCCTGCAGGTATTTTGTCCCTGCGAAGTGTTGTTGTTTTTGTCGTCGTGAACAGTGTTTTATTTGTAGCTGCAACGCTGTTTTTTTTACCGAATCGATTGCCAATGTACCTGTCTGTCCCGGTACTTGCCTTTCTCTGCCTTTATAGCTTCACCAAACGCTTCACTTCACTGGCTCATTTTTATCTGGGGGTCAGCCTGATGCTCGCTCCGATAAGTACTTGGATTGCTTTGCGCGGGGAAATCATGATGGTTTCCGTATCAGACTGTTTACCGGCGGTTGTAATTGGCTTGATTGTTCTCTTTTGGGTTGGTGGGTTTGACATAATCTATGCCTGTCAGGATGCTGCCTTTGATATTGATGCAAAGCTCAAGAGCGTACCGGCGAAACTGGGAGTCAAAGGGGCATTGCGGGTTGCGGCCTTCTCTCACTTGGTGATGGTTGGCTGTATGCTACTTCTCCCTCATACGCACTTGGCAGGTGGCCCCGAGCTTTCGCTGGGATGGATTTACTATACGGCCGTGGCAGCGGTGGCAATTCTTCTGCTTTATGAGCATTCGATGGTTAACGCCAATGACCTAACGAGGGTAAACATTGCTTTTTTTAATGTGAATTCTGTAATCAGTGTTGGACTGTTCTTGATTGTCTCACTGGACTTACTGATATAATCCCACACGTTAAGCTGTGTCACAAAGCGAACAGAGATGTAGATTCTGTTCGGGCATAGTTGATAGTTTTACCCGGGAGTGTGGGNTGTGTCTTTCAAAACAGTCGTGTTGGTAAATTCCCTGCTGTTTAGCTTTGTTCTTTTATGTACGGGTTGTGTTGGTGAGAAAACGGCACCTCCGGTAGATGGGGAATTGGAAACCTCTGTCGACTCCAACGTCTGGAGTCAAGAGCCTCAGGAAGAACAGGCTTTAGAGCAAACCGAGCAACAACCTGCAGAAGAGGACACGCAGCCGGTCGAATTAGACGAAGCGATCGGTAGCTTACTGGCAACACTTGGTGACGGTGAGACAGAGGATCGAATTGCGGCGAGTACCGCGCTTAGTGAACAAGTGGCTGCCGTTATGGAGCAGCATTCAGACTGGATGAAAGCTGGGAGTGTTTCTCAACGCAGGGGAGTCATGCTCATGATGACGGGCAAGGCTCAGGCCTATCCGGATGGCACACTGAACATTGTTAAGCTGGCATTGGATGACACTGATAGTAAAGTTCGCAGTATAGGTGTGCAGTTGATTAGGCAACTGTTACCAGCTCAGGCGGCGCAACTTCACAACCGCTTGTTGGAGTTAGTCAATGATAGAAATGAAGAGCCAGCTATTCGGAATTCCATATTGCGACTAATGGCACTGGTGCCAGGCGATGCATTGGCCACCGAAACAGCATTAGTAGATTTGATTCTTGCCGANGGCGATGATCCGACAGTCCAACAAGCAGCTTTACAGTCCTATGTGAAATTTGCACCTGTCGATCCGGCGATAGCAACCTTAATTAGTGTCTTAGAAGGCTCGGAAAGTAAAGCAGTTCAACGTACGACGGCTGTCCTGTTAGGAAAGTATGGCACTAAGTCCAAAGCAGCGATCGGATTGCTCGGCGACCTGATGGAATCGGATGACGAAGATCTACAGGAGGCATCGGCTGAGGCCCTGGCGCGGATTGGTAGTCCGTCTATTGAAGTACTGGTACAGAAACTGGATTCAAATAAATTACTCACCCGCCAGATGGCAATTTTTACGCTGGGAGTCATCGGTCCGTCGGCCCGAGATCATGTTCAGAAACTTGAGACGTTCATCACCAACGATGATCCGGACACTAGCATTATTGCTAAAGAGGCAATTTTTAATATCTTAAAGCCCCGACAATAAGGCGTTATAGACTGACGCCCAGTGCTTCTCCGATGCGCCAGTCCGCGGGGTTGTCCGCATCCCTGATGACTTCATTGTAAACCGTGTCACGTTCGACCGGTTCACGTCCAGCTTCGCGGATAAGTCCCTTTAATTGCTCGACGGTTAATTCTTCAGGGGTAGTGGCACCGGCATCATGATAGATTAGTTCGTGGCGGACCGTCCCATCCAGATCATCCGCACCGTAGTCCAGAGCGGTTTGCGCTGTGCCAATCCCCAGCATGATCCAGTATGCCTTGATGTGCGGGAAATTGTCGAGCATGAGCCGGGAGACTGCCATCGTTCGCAAATCCGTAACGGCTGACGGTTTCTTGAGATGATCGAGACCTGTATTTTCGGGATGGAATGCTAAGGGAATAAATGTCTGGAATCCGCCTGATTTGTCCTGTTGTTCACGAAGTCGAATCAGATGATCTATCCGGTGAAACGCATTTTCGATATGGCCATAGAGCATCGTGGCATTTGTCTTAAGACCGAGTTCATGAGCCGTATCGTGGATTTCGAACCACTTGCCGGTATCGGCCTTATGTTCGCAGATTTGATCGCGGACTTCCGGGTGAAAGATCTCTGCGCCACCGCCGGGCATACTACCAAGCCCAGCTTCGCGTAGATCTTCCAGGATTTCCCGAACCGTTTTTTTGGTGAGGTGTTCAAACCAATTGATTTCAACGCCTGTCCACGCTTTTAAATGCAGTTTTGGATAGGCTTCATGGAGATTGCGTACGATATCTACGTACCATTCATATTCTTTTTTGTGATGTAATCCGCCGACGATATGCATCTCAGTACAGCCGTTGGCAATAGCTTCAGCACCACGCTGCAAAATCTGCTCGTCGGACATGACGTAGCCGCGTTCCGATCTCAGGTCAGCTCGAAAAGCACAGAAATTACATCGATACACACAGACGTTCGTGGGATTAAGGTGTGTGTTGATATTGTAGTAAGCAACGTTCCCGTTAATCCGCTCACGGGCAATATTTGCCAACTCTCCGACTTCCTGCAACGGGGTATCGTCCTGATAAAGGAGAAGGCCATCGTCAAGTGACAGTCGGTCACCGGATTCCACTTTTTTGCGGATGTCTGCTAATGTTGAGGATGTCATATGTTATTCAAATTTAGGGAATGTTACGTTGAGGATTAACTGCAAAGCTAAACCGTAGAGTGTAGAGTATTTGTCACAATCTTTTTAGTGCCAATCGGCTCACAACAGGTCAGTTTCGCTCAATAGGTAGCCAGTGAACGCAAATTTATATGCTCTTTGTTGGGCATTATCGTCGACGGCGACGTTGATGCTTTAACTCCTGTTCAATTTCGGCTTGTAACGCTTCTCCGGCTCCATGTTGATCAAGTCCAAATTTTTGTAGCCAGGCTGTTACTTCAATTTCCGACAGCTTTTCTCTGGGTTTGGATCGATCCGTTTTTTGAGCTGTCCGTTTCGCTTTCATTTCGTAATTGATACGTTGATACCAAAGATTGCTGTCGATTGCCTGTGCCCGTCGTCGTTTCGCAGCTCGCTGTACTCGGTGATCGCTAGATACGACTGTTAGATTTCGTGGCGCAGTGTGCAAATCAATATACTCTTCCATCAGTGTGTCTGCTTCACCGTAACCTACTGCAAAATGTACGATTAGGCCCTGATAGGTGTAGACACTGGTACGGTTCTTCGGCGGATTTTTGGCGTCAAAGACGAGGACTGTTTTGGCAGCAAGTTCAGGTGTCAGTGTTTCAAGCAGCCAGTTAATGAGGCTCTGCCTGGCACTTTCGAGTGTGCCGGTGTCATTGTCAGGGCCAATGTCTTCGGAAGCCCACCAGAGGTTATATCCGTCAATCAGAAAAACTGACGAAGTAGATTGAGGTGCGTGTGATTTGCTCACGAGACTACCGTCGTAGTTTAATGATGCCGTCGACGATGACAGCGTCGGCGCGACCGGTGAGTGAAAGTCCGTTAAATGGGGCGTTGGTGCTAAGCGATTCAAAGTTGCTAGAGTCGACTTCCCATACGACGTCAGGGTCGATAATGGTGATATCGGCTGCCGCACCGGTTTTTAGAGTCCCTTTGTCAAGCCGGAGTGCACGAGCAGGATTAGTTGAAAGCTTCCCAATCAGTGTCGGAAAGTCGATGTGCCCGGGAGACACTAGATGGGTAATAGCCAGTCCAAGTGTAAGCTCGATTTGGCTCATGCCAAAAGGAGCCCGATCTAACTCGGTCATTTTCTTTTCGGATGCCCGTGGAGCGTGGCCACTGGTAATTACATCAATTGTTCCGTCCTGTAATCCTGCGATGCAGGCATCGATGTGAGCTTGAGATCGCAAGGGCGGGTTGACTTTGTAATTGGAGTCAAATGTCCTCATGACTTCGTCGGTCAGGTGTAGGTTGGCGATGCAGACTTCACTGGTTACATTAACTCCCCGTCCTTTTGCTCGGCGAATCAATTCGACACTTCCTTCCGTGGAGATGTCCATAAGATGGAGTCGGGCACCGGTTGTTTCGGCTAATCTCAGGTCGCGACCCGTAGCCAGTTCCTCACTATCAGGGTGCATGCCCGAAAGCCCAAGTACCATCGAGATTGCGCCGGAATGCATAATGCCGCTTTGCGACAATTCTGGCATTTCCGGGTGATCCAGAACGGGCACATCAAACATCCGGCTATACTCTAGGGCACGCCTGAATAGATCCGTTTTTTGTAATGGACTGGGAGCGTCGCTAAAGGCCACTGCCCCGGCCTGAGTCAGGATTCCTAACTCGGCTAACTCCTGCCCCTCCCGGTTTTTGCTGACACAGGCAATCACAAAAACGTGGCAATTATCTGCTTGCGATGCCTTTTGTTGAATGAACTGCACCTG
>PBCP01000026.1 GCA_002717145.1 Planctomycetaceae bacterium
CCGAGCCGAAACCTAAAGCCAATATTGACAAAGCGAAACGGCCCAAAGCTAAACCCAACATAGTCTCAACATCACCGGAACGAAATCGCGATCCATCGCTGCCGAAACCTGTCGGGAATCCAAAGCGTGATGCCCCCTCTACCAGCAAGCAACAACGTAAGCCACAACCGAAGCCGTCAACACCTGTACCCCCTATCACTTCACCGGATAAAGTTTCTACGCAACCTGGAAGTTTCAAGCCAACAACAGTCAATCTTTCACAATACGCCCCGCCAACCCTTAATCGAGTTCCCTTAAGAGAACGTGTGGCAACATTTGGCGGTGGCACAAAACCCATGCAACCGTTAGTTCAGTCACAACGCTTCACTAAAGTGCCCACGAATCCATTTGAGCTTGTACAAGGGGAGTACAAGAAACCTTTAATTCTGGGCCTCAAGATTTTTGGCGGAGTATTTGTGGCTTTCCTTTTGTTAACATGCATCTGCTGTGGCGCCATGACGTAATCTGCAGGCACGCAATTCCAGCTAACGAACTTGGTGATTGTTCCTTCGAGTGTTGAGATTACTTAGCACTCTTGATAAATTCGACCAGATCAGCAACTTGCTGCGCCGTTAGATCCTTTACCTGGAGGTCAGGCATCAACGATTTATCCTGCCTTTCAACGAAGTCGACCTCGGAGGATGGAATCCTGTTTTGTTTCCCCTGGGCATCAACGATAACGATCTGCTCAGAGTCACGCTGCAGCACGACACCGGAATAGATTTTCCCAGTGACCGTCTCGACGACATAGGAAGCGTATTTTGCATCGACTTTCGCGGAAGGCCGCACAATGCTTTCCAGTATTTCCTGAGACTGCATCCGTTTGGCTATATCTTCGAGTGACGGGCCCACAGCCTTGCCAATTGATCCTATCTGGTGGCAATTGCGACATTGTATTCCCCGAGTTTCCAGAAACAGTTTGCGCCCTCGAACCATATCACCTCGGAGATTTAGTACGCTTTTAATATCTACATTGGTACCAAGTGTTTTCGGCATCACGGAAGGATCGAGAAATGGCTGAAACAGCCCTAATTGCAGTGGAGGCTCATTGCCTTTAACCGTCTTTCGAATTTCGTCCAGAGCCATTTCCCGCGTTTTAACATCAAACGCATTCAGGGCCATTGACAGCGCCAGGGGAACCGACTGCTTGTCCCGAGAGCGAACAATCTCAGGAGCAACGCTAGAGACTAATTCACCAGCTTCAGGAGCATTTAATTCGTTGATCCAACGTTTTATCAGGTCAATTGCATCCCAATCCGGAGTTCTCGCTCCCAAGTGAGGCATGTGCCCGAGCCCCCCCGTGGCTAAACGGTAGAGTAACACGGAGCCGGTTGGATCTCCCGCTGAGACGATACGAGCATCTTGTATTCCAAAACTTCCTCGTGTTGGACGATGGTTAATCAACTTCATATTCTCCCAACTGGTCTGATACTGCAGGTCGATCGTCGCGTTTCCGCCACCACTCGGCCGATGACAATGAGAGCAGTTGGCAGCCAGATAGCTCTTCACAATCGACGGAGTATCCGTACTGGAACCATTATGAAAAGAAGCAATATCATCCTTAAGCCCTTTAACACTGTGAGCGTTTTCTTTCCCACCTATCGGATTAATCAACTGGATAACCTTCTGCTCAATCAAGGTGTGCAATTGTGAGCGATGCTCCTGAACCGGCTTCCCCGAAAAAGCGTTCAGCTGAGGCAAAACAAACCCTAAGACCGTGGCTCGACTATTGTGACAAGTCATACACTCACTTCGACTGTGGAACCGCCAATTGAGAGTCCGCTTACCGCCAAATGCCAAAGGATCATCAATCACAAGCTCGCGATTGCCACCTTCGGCTGGAACGAGATCTGCATCTAACTGATCGTCACGCCAGGCATAAGTATAGAATTGCCATTGGGCGTTCTCCAAAAACATTACCTGAGTTTCCAATCGTGTGCGTCCGACCTTTCCTGATTCAGCGACAGACAAGGTCTTTACCAAAACGGTTCCTTCCGGATACAACATGGTTCCGTTACGCTGTAGCATCACATCATCCTCACTTGGAAGACCGATGGCATGATCTGCTGACGCTCCGTCCTCCCATTGAGGTTGGGCGAGCACATATCCATAAACCCCGACTGCTCGTTCCACGCCCTCTCGGAAAATTCCGGTCGCACTAATCGTGCGAGGAAACCGCGTGACATCTACATCCACTTCATTGTCTTCGAGTTTGTAGATTCCACCGGCATAATCGAGCACTAGCAATTCCCCCTCGGCATCTTCACCAAAGGCTATCACTTTAACGTTGCTCCGAACAATCTCTTCAAGCGAAGACAAATCGTTTCCGTCATTGGTAAGCGCCCACAATGTTCCGGTCACATAATCTCCATACACATACTTTCCACGAAGTACCTCATGCTTTCCGCGATATACAAAACCACCGGTAATCGATCGAGCCTCTGAATGATGATGGCTTGTTACAGGAGGAATAATCGCACCGGGACCGGTTTTCAAATCCGCCCTAACAGGCTGAGGGCCTTCAGTAACGCTCCATCCATAGTTTCCACCGCTAACAACTCGGAACACCATCTCCCACAGCTCCCATCCGACATCGCCAACCCACAACTCTCCTGTCTCTGCATCAAAACTCATACGCCACGGATTTCTAAACCCAAAAGCATATATTTCATGTCGAGCGTCTGGCATCGCAACAAAAGGATTATCTTCAGGAATATCATAGGGATTGTCCATTGATGCATTTGAGACATCGAGCCTTAGAATACAGCTCAGTAAATCATCCACTCCCTGACCTGTATTGTTTCCGTCAGGTGGTGAAGGCGGTGCCGCATCGCCTGTCGAAATATAGAGCATTCCATCGGGGCCGAATTTCAAACAACCCCCATTGTGCCCTCCGGATCGCCAACGAATAATCTCTACTTCAGTTTGCGGGTCGATCTTACCATCTTCCAGGACAAATCTGGCAACACGAGTCCCGTTTTCAAGATTGGGTCCATCAATAAATGTCAGATAGACGAAGTGATTGTCTTGATAATTTGGATCATATGTAAACCCATACGCTGCCGTGGCCCCAAATGACTCTTTTAAGTCAATCACCAGATCAGGCTCACTCACCAAGGAATCGGACTCATTAAAACTATAAAGTTTCCCCTTTTGCTCCAGCACGTAGAGCCGCCCGTCCAATGACGTTATCAGGACAGGGTTCGTAAACGAAAGTTTGGAATAGGCCGGAACCAACGTGAAGGGTAGAGGAGGGTCGGGACTACCTGACAACTGGCTATCCGTCCAAACTTCGCGATCTTGCCCAAAACACTGAGCGCACAGCAAGACAAAACACGACAAGGCAATTCGAAACGACATCGAGATTTATTCCTGAAAAGAGACTATACAACTGTCACCATTGTATCACTTTCAGGTTTCCGATTTCAGAATTCTAACAACAACGTTTCTTCCGTGTCCAAGTCCTTACCTTCACTTGCGGATTGCCCCATCAAATCCAATTCTGTGACTAATTCGTCGACCACCCTTGGCGATACGTTCACTTGATCGATGCGATCAGGTTCAACACTTAGCTCGTTACCAAAACAACTTTCAGACTCACTCTCTCCCAGGTCGAATTCAGGCGAATCAGCAATCACCAGATCCACCAGTTCGTGCCAAAACTCACCTTCGGCAGCCTGTTCGCCTTCCATCGAATTATTTAGTTCATTAATAACAACCAAAGCGTCAATTGGTGAGAATTTATTATCACGACTTGCATCCCAAAACGGGGCCTGCAATCCCTGAGGACGGTCCATCGGCAAGTCACCACCTTCACCTGCATTAAGACGATTAATAACAGCAAGGGCATCCATGGGGACCAAGTGCCCATCGTCATTCACGTCACCAGGACTTGCTCCGTTAAACCACAAATACTCTGTTACCATTTCGATAGTCACCCGCTGAGCTTCCGTCGTCACCACACCATCACTAACTTTGTATTCAAACGAATCAACACGATTGAAGTTGTCGTTGGGAACATATTCAAATGTCCCGCCATCACGCAGTACCAACTGGCCAAATCGGGGAGGCGTGACCTCTGTAAAGACCAGACGGTCAACATCCGGGTCTTCAACAAGACTGAAGAGATCATTGTCAAAATCCGGAGCAAGTGTTTGATTATCCTCAAGCTGATAAACGCCATCTGCAGCAACAGGAGGATCATTTACCGGATTCACAATCACTGCAAATTCTTCCACAAAGAACTGATTGTCGTCCAGTGTCGTAAGATCCTGATCGTAGCCGGCATCCATCAATTGAAGCACTACCGAACTTGTACCAAAAGCATGTTCCGGAAAACTAAGAGAAAGTGAACCATTAGCAGCATTTACATTGTGCGTCAGTTCATAACTGAGAAGGTCGTCGTTGGAAACAAACAATTCTGCAACAAAAGACTGAGACTCACCAACTCCCGAACTTAAACCGTTCAGATCGATCTGAATATCACCACTATCCTCATCAATCGTCACATCGCTAATTTGATCAACCGTAGGTGGCATATCCGTGTGAGCCAGGCTGATATAGTAATGCCCCATGGTTCCGGCCTTAACTCCATCACCAGTAACGGGATCGTAATTCACTTCACCTTCGTGATACCCGCTCACGCCCAGATAGTAAGTGGTATCAGCCTGAAAATAGTACGTCAGGAAACTCCCTAAACCTCCATAAGGATCATCATCGTTTTGCGCGAGTTCATTTCCGGTGTCATCAAATAATCGTAAAACGGTGTCCGCACTCCATGCCTCTGAACTATCTGTCCAAACCATGTAATCACCAGTTTCAGGCGGGGTAAACCTATAAAGATCGACATCTTCAGCCGTCAACACAAAGGTATCGTCATAACCAATTTCAGCTGAACGAACATCACCCGGCATCAAATCCAGAATCCCCTGATGATTCAACCTATCATCTGTCAACAATGGATAGGCTTCAGCGCCGTACTGTTCCCACTTCATCTGATAATATCCCGTAGCGCCCGGTACGGCATCTCCGATTACAAACGGGTCAAATGCCTGATTACCTAAACCGCTGACGGCAAAGTAATAGGTTTCCCCGGCGGTGCCGGCAAGATGAATCTTCGAGTCCCAACTTCCTTCTTCAACGAAATCCCAGTCACGCTGAGCAAGATAGTTACCTTGGGAGTCGAACACGGTGATCACACTGTCCAGATCATCTTCATTATCATCCAGTACATACGAGTCCACATCGAATTCCAAGACTCCGGAAATCGTTGGAGTCACCCAAAAGAAGTCTATATCTTTATCACTGACTTCTGCCCATTCTTCGGCAACTCCATCCCAATCATAGTAGATCAGTTCTTCGTACCATGTGTTGGGGTCCGGCAACTGCATAGCCTGATTGATATTTCCGGTAAGGTCTTTTGAGACAAACTGGAATTCGACTTCATAAAACCCACCAAAAGTTGGCCTGCGCCCGTCGACGCTCATCGGGTTGTAACTATGGTTGCGTTGACCTGAAACACCGAAGTAAAGTACCTGTCCCTGTTGGAGGTCCGATCCCATTACAAAACTATCGGTCGTATGCCCATCAAAGTACTGGCGATCTGTTGGATGCTCAAACACATACCCCGGGTAACTGCCGTCTGTATATTCAAGAGCATACCCAAATTGATCAACATGCAAATCGTTATCGCTGTATACAAGTTCATTGCCATCGGCGTCAAATACCCGCAGGAAGGAATCCGCATAACCTTCAAGGAAAGGAGTATCGATATCCACCATCACTTTGCCGTCGTCGGGCACGACCAGGCGGAACAGATCAACGTCCTGCGTCCCTACATGCTCACCATAATCCTGGCCGATTAAGCCCGTAAACGATGTGTCTCCCTGATTAAAGCTGACTTGAACAGCCGTATCCAGAAAACCATTGATATCATCATTAGCCCAGCTGAATGCTAATTTATAGTGGCCACGATCTGCTGGCGTCCCGGAACCGGGGTGCATAGGCGAATAACTATCGTTTCCGGAGCCACTGACACCTACGTAATATACGCCTTCGGGCAATGCGGCTTCGAGATGTGAAAACGTAGTGTTGTCATAATTGTCATTGGCGGCGAGAAATGTTCCGTCTTCATCAAACAGGCGTAATAAAGTATCCGCGGGCTCCCTATTCCCCCATGCTTCGGTTTGCAGAATTACCACGCCGGGGGAAGTCACTTCGAAACGGAACATATCGACATCCGCGTCCCCTGACTCGAATCGCCGACCATCTTTGCCCAGTATCCCTTTTAATTTAACCGCTTCGTATGGATCGTTGTCATACACGTTCCAACGCAGCGGCAACAGGGGCCCCTGATATGCTCCGCTCAATGTGCTGTTAGCATCTCCACTATTGACTTCATACCGATCCTCCCGCTGAGTATTAGCTTCAACCAATTCTCTCACAGCCCGAACTGCGTTATGAGCATTAATCCGCGGGTAATCCGTACCGGTGTAGGTAAAATCCACACCATCGACTGTACTGATTGAATTTTCATCATCGCCGTCATAAATCACGTCTGCCGAATCGCGAATGATTTGCTGTACCTCTGCTGTCGTTAGGTAGCGTCCTCCATAAGTCATAGCAGCATCCTGCATCAGAGCAACCGTTCCAGCCACCATTGGAGCGGCCATACTGGTACCAGCCTTCTCCGAAACCCCTCCTCCCGGTACACTACTCAAAATAAAAGCACCGGGAGCAAAGACGACATTTTCAGCGTCAGGGGGGCGCTGGCTGAAGTGTACAATCCTGTCGGACGCAGTCGTGACATCACAGACCTGGTTGCCCATGCAAATCCCACCGCCTTCATAGGACTCCCACACAGCCCCTACGACCAGTGTGCTGTAAATCCCCGGTGCATTGGCATTTCGAACCATTTGATTCTGGCCACTCCGATCGATTCCGTATTCATTTCCTGCAGCGCTAACCACCGTAATACCCAATCGCTCGAGATTCAGGATCTCGCGATAGACGTCCTGGGTGACTGAGGCAGCATCATTGGCAGTCGTAAAAAGGCCACCTCCCAGCGACATATTTACTACTTTGATATTGTGCTCGCGATGGTTTTCCCGAACCCATTGAAGAGACTCAAGGATTTCTACCCACGACGAATAGCCATCGGTCTCAGAGAACACCTGCAAAGAAATGATGTCTGCCTGATTGGCTACACCAATATCCGGATCGGAAGATGCCGCAATTCCAGCCACATGAGTACCGTGGTTTGCGGTGAAGTAATTTCCTTCGGTGCCGTACACCAAATCCACATTAGCAACCACTCGGTCAGCAAACATGGCATGAGTTACATCTACACCCGTATCTACAATCGCAATTCCTATACCGTCTCCATCAATTTCAGCAAATTCATGCTCTCTGCGAAGATCGTAGAGATCGATGAGATCGAATGCGAAAGAGTGGGGGGAAATACCTGTTAATACGAAACGCGGCTCCAATTGCTCAAAGGAAAAACCCCTTTTCAAGCGAATTCGGTTGCCTTGCTCACGTCGCATGTTCACTAGTCGTCCTCCTCACATGGTTTGTGTTATCACAATGACAACACCTGTCCCTTCTATGGATCCGTTTTTAAGCTCACTAATTGCTGTTTTAGATTTGCATATGAGTATTATACGCAATTCATGTGCCAGACTTTATAATTCGCCTCAGGCACCAACCGATCACATCAGTCACTCAATGAGCCAGGCGCGCCCCAGGATTCTTTTTGCGTTATAATCACGTTCTCAAATCTTCAATCAGCAAGAACTCGGAAACGATGATGACGCGCATTCTACTCATTTTTGCATTTACTCTGTTCTCAACCAATTCAGGTTTTGCCGCCAACCACTCGAAACGGCCGCCCAATGTTATTGTCGTTTTAGTGGATGACCTTGGCTGGATGGATCTAAGCGTTCAAGGATCGGATTTTTATAAAACCCCAAACATCGATCACCTCGCTAAAACAGGCACTCGATTCACTGACGGATACGCGGCGTGTGCTGTTTGCTCTCCGACTCGAGCTGCTCTTATGACTGGACGTCATCCACATCGATTGGGAATCACGGATTGGATCCGCGCGGAATTTCAGCTTGGTGGACGTCAGGGTTCTAATTCGGATAAGCCTGGATATCACGATGCCGGGCTGAATTATCTGACGCCAGTCAACAATACTTTCCTACCGCACAGTGAGTTGACTGTCGCTGAACTCGTCAAGCCAGCCGGTTATACCACTTGCTTCATTGGCAAATGGCATCTCGGAGGGAAAGGAAACCTGCCGACAGATCAGGGCTTTGATGAAAATTTCGGTGGATGGGACTACGGGCAACCACCGAGTTACTTTGACCCTTACACAAACAAACGTCTGCCTCAGGGCATCCCGACTTTAAAGCCTCGAAAAGAAGGCGAATACCTCACAGACCGCGAAGCCGACGAAGCCGTTGGTTTTATTAACCGAAATAAAGACAAACCGTTCTTACTCTATCTGTCGCACTATACAGTCCACACTCCTATTCAGGCAAAACAATCTGTCACGGACAAATACATACCCCTTAAAGATGGTAAAGGGCAGGACAATGCAGTCTATGCGTCTATGCTTGAAAGCCTCGATGACTCGATGGGACGCCTGCTTGAAACTCTTGAGTCCAACGACCTAACAGACAATACCGTCATCATTTTCACCGGAGACAATGGTGGCCTCGACCGAAATGACAATCCCACCGACAATGCCCCTCTGAAAATTGGAAAGGGCTACGCAACAGAAGGAGGAATCCGTGTGCCGCGGATCGTCCGCTGGCCGGGAGTTACCAAAGCCGGTTCCGTGAATACCACCCCCATCACAAGTGTTGATTTATTTCCTACCATTGCCACCATTACCGGTTCGTCGGTCGAAGAAAACCATCAGCTCGACGGCAAGGATTTAAGCGACGTTTTAAAAGGAGGGCAGGGGCCTAAACGATCACTTTACTGGCACTTCCCTCACTATCGTCATCGAGGTGGAGCTGACCCTTACTCCATCGTCCGCAACGGTGACTGGAAACTAATCTACTATTATGACCCGATGAAGGTGGAGCTCTACAATCTGAGCAATGACATCGGTGAACAGCATAATCTCGTGGATGACAAGCCTGAAATCACTGGCCGTTTACTCCGAGAACTTAAAGAACACCTTGAAGAGACTGACGCTAAAAAGCCAATTGCGAAAAAGCAAAGCTAAAGCCTGCGACAGTGCGACTTCTCCGGATTTACATTTGGTATAACCTCAACGAACCATCGCTACACGCCACCACAAACCGCTTCCCGTCTTCGGTAAAGTCGATTCCTCGTACCGCTTTGTCGACGTCTAAAACGTGAAATGGTTTTAATTCACGAGGTTTCTTTTCCTCCACCTCAGCAGCATCGGCTTGCTCGCACCCAGCCGAATCTTTTTTCGCGTCAGAATCATCCTCGGCAATTTCTTCTGTCAACGACCAAAATTCAATCGTCCCTTTACCGTTTTGATTTCCCATCGCTCCTACGACAAAACCATCGGGATGAAAACGAACTCCCCATGCTACACCAGGACTATTACTTTTCGTCCTCAAATGGCTTTGAATTTCTTGTGACTTCCAATCAACAAGACATATGATGGGGTCCTGTTGCCCGGCAAACGAGTTGACAACATTTGTAATTCCAGCACACCCGACCAAAGAACCGTCGGCATTAAACGCCATATCACGTGCGCCACCCATGTCAGCCTGAAATTTATTGTCATAGCCGGTCATGCCTGACTTCAATTCTTTAATTCGCTCACCTGTTCTGGAATTCCAGATAAAGATTTCCCCCATCAAATCTTCAGAAATCAGGCTTTCGCCATCTGGGTGAATCATTACCGCATAAGGGTGTCTTCCATGTCCTGCAAATTCTTTCTTCAGTTTCCAGCGGCGAGCATCCCAAAGGCGGATTACCTTGTCGTTTCCACAGGTAGCCACGAATTTTCCATTTGGGCCGGCGTGTACCCATCGTGAAAATCCCTGATGAGCTTCAATCACACGGACGGGTTTATCAACCACCAACTCGGTCTTTCGCTCGCTGTTACCTTCGACCGGCTCCTTGGAATTCTCGCCATCATCGCTACCGGGCAACAGCACTTCGCGAATCGTTGCGGGCTCTACTTCCCAAACGACAACACGACCATCCCAGCCTGAGGTATACAACAAATCCCCATCTACGGAGAAATCGATCCTTCGGACCCAACTATCATGAGCTCCTCGATAGATTACTTTCTCTCCCGTTTCAAGATTCCAACGATAAACACCGAAATCTTCTGCACCGGCAAAGGCAAATCTACCGCCAGGATCCAATCGACAATTCGTCAAAGCCTCACCATGAGTGAATTTTCTGACCTCTTTTGCATTGGCTGGATTTACTTTCCCAGACTTTGCTTCAGACTGATTCGTATCGATATTGGTGCCGTCTTCCTGAATCACGCCAGTAACTCCTTGATTGGAGCAGCAACCGGATCGCCAATCGGAACTGCCCGTCCATCCAACTGATGATTAGAGTGCGAGTCAATTCCAACTGCTTGCATATAGGTGTGGAATAGATGAGCTCCATCCACCTCTCGTTCTGAAACTTCCGTCCCATCTTCATTGGTAGCTCCAATCACAGCACCGGGCTGTATCCCGCATCCTCCCAATGCGATAGAGAACGACTTGCCCCAGTGATCGCGACCATATTTATGGTTTACTTTTGGTGTTCGCCCAAATTCTGAGTAAATAACAACAAGTACGTTCTCCAACATTCCACGGTCTTCGATATCCCCAAGCAGTGTCGCAAAAGTCTTATCAAATTCGTCAAGCTGCTCCACGTGAAAGTTGAAATTCTCAGCATGCGTGTCATATCCGTGGTGTGTCACTTTGACACATGTCACCCCTTCTTCCAGCAGTGTTCTGGCCAAAAGACAACGCCGCCCAAACCAGTGATGTCCATAACGATCAAGCTCCTTCTCGTCCTGTTTCTCGAACAAATCTGCCCGCGCCATTAACTGCTGAGCCTGTTCAAACGAAGTGTCGTACGAGTCAATCAATGCACGACTGCGTTTGCCCCCAAACTGGTTATTGAGTTGCTTCCGCAATCCTTCAGCACGAACCGCCAATTCAGCCGGCACGCCTTCAGGACGTTGCAGATTGGTAGGAGGCTTTACTCCTTCCAAACGCATCATCTCATGTTTGGACTGAAGAAAGCCGGCTGTCTGATCCACGATCCCTCTCGTCGTAATATGGACATAACCGGGAAGCGGATTATCGGCAGCACTCAGGTACTTAGAAGCCACGGCTCCTACGAATGGATAATCACCATTCTTTCTCCCTTTCTCCATAAACAGACGACCAACCGTATGGTCATCCGTCGAAAGATTAATACTACGAACAACCGATAGCAAATGCATCTTTTGAGCGGTGTAGGGTAGTAGCTCACAAATTTGCAACCCCGGAACATTCGTCGAGATAGGTCGGAATGGCCCTCCGTATTTCGTACCGGGCTTAGGATCCCATGATTCGAACTGACTGACGCCACCTTGCAAATAAACCTGAAGAATCTGTTTCTGCTTCGATTTCATTTCACCGGCCATCGCAGGTGTCAACAGACTCCCAAAGCCAGCCATCGCGCCGGCCATAGCTCCGGTTCCCATAAATTGCCGCCGTGTCACATGGTGATCAATCGCGTGACACCCTGTGTTTCGTCGCGTCGCCATCATCTCCACCTTTCCATTATCCTGGAAAAAATACTCTTTACTTATTAAATCGGAATTCCGCGCTACATAGTAAAGTACGGACTAATTCACGTACTGCCTCTTCACGATCGGAATTCTCGCTCGTGACAAACTCAGCCACCAAACGCTTCTCGGAGGCAGTGGGCCTACGAGAATAAATCGTAATAAATGCTTTAGCTGCCAGACTAGGGTTATCTTCAATCGCCAGTAATTGATCGACCAGCAGTCCTTCACCTACAGCAAGCCATTTAGCAACTTCTGGTCCGTTCAATAAATACAACGCATGATTGGCCGAAGCGTCAAACCGAGAAGCAGCATTGCTCCCACTAAACACCTGGACAATTGCCTGCACCTGTGCCTTCAACGCGACATTCACCTTGCCTTCAATAGCCTCTGCATTGCCGATGGCAGCTTCATCGAAATTTGAATCTTCTTTTCTCAGCTGTCCAACCACACTTGCTCGCGTTTTCTCAACCATGCCGACTGCCTGAAGAAGCGACCAAGCAAACTGCTCCGGACTCAATGGTTTTAAGGTCGCATTGAGATACAACGGTGAATCCGCCGTGACTTGTTGTTCCGCCATCGCTGATTGCCGTTGATAGGCCCTGGTCATCACAATTTCTTTGATAAGGTATTTCACATCGTATTTTTTCAACATAAAGTTATCAGCGATGGCTGCCAGAAGCTCCGGATGGGTCGCTGCATTTCCCTCATGAAACATGTCAAGAGGTTCAACAAACCCTTGCCCCATTAACATCGCCCAAATTCGATTGGTGATATTCTGTCGGAAGGCGACATTATCGATACTGGTCATTGCAGGCGCAAGTTGCAGCCGACGGGCATATTTAGGGACACCACGGTTCTTCGAATCCGGCTTCACCTCATACGGTTCTGACTCCTGGGCAGGATCCTGTATTTCCGGTAATTCAAGAATCCTAGGCTGAGTTTCACCATCTTCACCAGTAAAGACTGATGTATAGGTAACATCGCCTTCAATCTTGTCACCGATGGACACCTGTTTTGAAGACGGGTCGGTAAACAAGTAACTACGTTGCAGGAAAGCCGCCACCCCATAGTAATGTTGCTGCAAATAGTCATCGACATTGGGGTGATTGTGACACTGTGCACATTGCAAATCGCGTCCTAAAAACACGCGACCAATCGCTCGCACTGTTTCCTCGCGTTTAATCTCACGATCAAGGAGAAATCGACTGGCAGGTCGCAAGTCAGGTATAGCTCCATCAGCCGAGAGAATTTCATAGGCGAGCTGGCTGTAGGGTTTATTCCGAGCAAACGAGTCCCTCAAAAACTCTTGAAAGTCTTCCGGAGCGATATGTTTCTTGGGCAAACGCTCCATAAACATCACATCAAATGTGTGTTGCATATGCCGTGCATATTCCGGAGAAGCAAGCAGCCGATCGATCAACTTTTCTCGCTTTTGACTCTCTTGATCCTCAACAAACTCCAGCAGTTGCGACTCGCTAGGGATACGTCCTGTTACGTCTAAAAAAACCCGACGGGCAAATCCGTAATCATCTAGTAACGGGGATTGTTGAGCACCTGATTCGTCTTGCGATTTCTCTAGCGAACTGTCAATAATGACGCGTAATTGCTGGGCATGCGTTATGGAGACGCTGCACAGCAATAGTGACAGTAATCCGGCAGTTTTTGTCATGATTTGCATGCGTTTATTATATATAGACCGCACTAAACTCGCATTATCAATCCTCTAAAGGAATTTTTCGCCATGGCAGACACCTTCGAGTATCAATGCAGCCGCTGTAATGAATCACTGACGCTTCCGATTACGCTGCTGGGACAACAGGGCGTATGCCCCTCATGTCAAAACGTGGAAGTGCTCCAGGATGCCTCCATTCAGCAATCACCTTTGCCACAACCAGCGACCACAGCAGCGTCTAGCAGTCCATTCAGAGGAGATCCCGTCACGGCAGAAGCTGTTCAAGCTGCAACAAATCCATTTGCGATGCCAAAGCAACAGGCATTTCCGTTTGGCATGGTGAACCCAGGACATCGAGGTCGTCTAGGGACAACGTTATGGGGGGGGTAATCATCTTTTTTATACTGGCCACAATCCGGGCCATTATTATTGCTGCCAGTCCGATTATCGGTATGGTTCGTGACAACCCGGAAATATTTAACGGGCCCAACAGAATTGAAGATGAAACCGAATTCTTGTTTTTGTTGGCAGAGCAAACCTCTGATTTCCAACGAAGTGATGTTAAAGGCCTATCGGCTGAAGAATCGCAATCAACTGCTGTCTTAGCCCTTTTACAAAGAGCAGGGCCTCAAGCCATCGGTTGTTTGTTGCTTTGGCTTACTGGAGCAATTTGCTATTTAGTCTTTTTCCACACACTCTGGGCACAAATCCAGGATGACCCAACAGTCCGGTTCAGCCCGGCAGTCATCGTAGCCTTGCATTTCGTTCCTGTCGGGATAGGGATAGTGGGTGGAATGCTAGCTACCGTTTCACCAGCCATAATCTTATTGGCTAACTTCGCATCTCTCATCGCATGGTATGTCATTCTGTTCATAACTTACTGGAAACTGGCAGATCACATGGAAAAATATCATCAACGACAGGGCATTGCAGGACACCAAGTCTCTAGTGGTTTGGCCCTGGCGTTCTGCATCATGCAGGTTGCTGCCATCATTCCGTTTCTCGGCGGGCTTGTGGCGTTGGCAGGCTTTGTTGTGTGGTTTATTGTCGTATTCCAGTTAAAGAATAGTGCTAACGATATCATCAACCACAAAATGAAGTTGGAACAAACTGGAAATCCCCCCGTGCGATCCCATTTCGAAATTCAAAATTGAGTGACTTGCAAGTCGTCTTCGAGGGTTCGAAATGGCTCAATCCCTAAATTGGACAGCTCTCCATGATAATCACGTACGGCCTGCTCAGGTTCCAATTCACCGTCTGCCAGATAACGCAAAAACTTAACAAAAGTTAACTGGTGCTCTGAGTTATTTATTTTGCGACCAAACAACGCGGCGTGGCCTCCATACTTCTTGGACTCCCATAACATCCTAAAAGCGTCATGAGTTGTGCCGGAGGATCCTCCAAGGATTCCAACGATGATCGAGCTGTCATAATGAGCCAACTGCTCCATGGATTCCGGACCGAAGTAGGGAATC
Organism: Planctomycetaceae bacterium; assembly: GCA_002717145.1. Classification (GTDB taxonomy): domain Bacteria; phylum Planctomycetota; class Planctomycetia; order Pirellulales; family Pirellulaceae; genus UBA721. The sequence continues at coordinate 14,969 of PBCP01000026.1, forward strand.
TTGAGAAAAACAGGACGTCCTGCTTTGGTGACACCTCCAAGTGTTCTGGCAATGCAGTCGTTGACATACCGAGGTATGTCAGTAATTGGCTGAACTGGTGCATTAGGGGCAAACACTTCTAGGAAATGACGAAAGCCCTTTACCTCGGCCTCAATTCGAAATTCTTTATAGGCCTGCAGTGCTTCACGATCCAGTTGTACATCGTTATTAAAGGTAATGGAGTAAAGACCTAGATCGGTGCCCTTACTCCGTTCCTCTTCCGTACATACCGCTTTTCCACATTGAGCGTGATCAATCGTCGTGGAACGGAATGGCAATGACGGCTGGTTCGCATAGTTCGCACTCAACCCACACCAAATATCAGAAGTGTCGTTAGCCCGAATAGCAGGGGTCACAGTAGAGTTATCGAAGATACGCTCTTCCAGAGTTAGTTGTTCACTTGCACTAACGCTCATGAGCATGATATCAACCAATCCCTGCTCAACAATGGAACGCATGTTTGAACGATGATCTGTGACACTACCAAATTCCAAATGAGATGGCTCCGGATTTAGGCCGGGAGCAGCCACCCCAAATCCCATATCACCGTCTTTGGCATCCGCAATAATGAAATCATTGCTACTGGGATCCGCGAGTATATTTCGTATTTTGATATCTAATGACTTTTCCATGTCTCTTGTTTCACTTTGCCTGTTTGCGCTTTTGAACTAACACCATGACCTTCATCCTTGGCATAATGATGTCTATTCTAACGAATGCACATATCATCCGTTATCAACTACTCCGTAATTAGCCACTCTTCTATGACAACTGACTTCGATTGCATCGTCGCCGGCATTTCGTGTGTCGACTTATTAATCGGCCCATTGGATCTGGAGCAGCCATTAAGTCAGCAGGGCACCTGGGCTCTGGATACAATCTCACCTACGGTCGGAGGCAATGTATCCAACAGCAGCATTGCCTTAGCCAGACTCGGAAGCCGAACTGCAGCTATGTCACTGGCTGGAGAAGACGAGTGGGGGGAATTCCTTCTGGACAAACTGAAAAATGAAGGGATCGATGTTTCTCGCTTTGAGCAACGTCCGGAATTGCAAACCAGTGCCACCGCGGTCCTTATGAACGACCGCAGGGAGCACATTTTCGCTTATAAACCCGGAGCTAGCGAAGCGGTCGACAGGCATATGATCGACGATCATTTGGAATTCATTTCGCGGTCAAAATTTTTGCTTCTCGGATATTACGCCTTATTACCAAATCTTGAACCTGATTTGAGCGACGTATTGCAAACCATTCAAAATACCGGCTGTAAAACAGCATTAGATTGCGCCGGGGGTGGAGGAGAACTCAGCCCTCTTGATACCTGCCTGCCTTTCTTAGATCTCTACATCCCCACCAATCATGAAGCCGAATCACAAACCGGATTGAAAAACGCTCGTGACATGCTCAAAAAGTATCGCGACCTGGGAGCCAACGGGATTTTAGGCATTAAACGAGGTGTGAGGGGGGTTTTACTGAATCCGGAAGCGAATCAGCTCTTAGAGATCCCCGCCATCAAGCCCCCCGGGCCGATCGTTAATACGACTGGTGCCGGAGACAGCTTCTACGCGGGATTAATTAGCGGGCTGAGTCGCGGCATGGACATTGAAATGGCTGCCCGATTGGGAACCGCTGCTGCAAGCTGGTGCATTACTGGCATGGGAGCAACGGAAAACCTAAAAGACTTTGAAACGACGATCGGGCTGTTAGATTAAATCGACTGCGATAACGATCTTAGCTTTGGCGTAACGCCTTCAAATATTGGGTGGCAATCTTTTGTTCGTTCTCGTGTACCTCCCCATCAACTTCCGACAATTGAGTAATGAATTGCGTCAATTGGGCAACCACATCGTTACTAAATGCGCCTGAAAGACTTTCAGTAACTTCCTCAACAACAACCTCGAGCCCGAATTCTTTAATCCTCTCAAGTGCCGATTCGGCTATCCGACGAACCTGATTTCGATCTGCCAAAGGTGTATTGGCAATGGTAAAGTCAACAATAGACTCGAATTCCTCCGACTTAATCTCACCGTCGGCTGAGACTAAACTAATAAGTGCAAGCATCAATATTCGATGCTGATCAGACAAAGACAACTCTTCCTGTCCTGAAGGATAGTTAGCCTGTTCATTAGAAGCTACGTATCCCTCCCCCCCTCCGCCTAAAGCGTCGCGAAATTTGGCAATCATCGCCTCTTCCTTATCGGTAATTTCACCATCCGATTCAGCCATACGGTTCATGACGGATATCAACTCGACGGCTTCTTCATGGCCACTGAGGCTCTCGAGGCATTTGCTAATTTCAACCACGGCCTGTTGTAAGCCGATTGCAGAAACCCAAGCACCGATCTTTTTCCTGAGAGCTTTAAGCTGCTTCCGATCATCAATCCCCGTAAGTGATGATGCATTTGCATAGAATCGTTTAAATTCTTCGTTAGAAATTCTACTATCTTCGCAAAGCACGCAGAACAGGGCCGCCGCAAACAGCTCCGTAGAACTCATCGTAGCTAGAACATCATCGACATCCTGACCAGTTCCCTGCGTGGGTTCTATTTCTTGATTCAGAAAGGCATTCACGTCAATCACCTGGCCTTCCTGCTGATGATCCAACTGAAAGAAACCGGCCGTTTCCATCCCCATCAATCGTGCCAACACAACATCCGGAAAAGTCCGAATTCTAGTGTTGTAAGTTCCTGTGACAGCGTTGAACCCTGAACGTGCAAACTGCAATTGATTTTCCACTTCAACAATTCTGTTCCCCAAATCCATCACAAGCTTATCAGTTTTAATCGAAGGATAAGATTCAAGCAGCACCTTAAATCGGTCAAGCAAACCTCCAACTCGATCTGTCGTCGCGACATCACTGGTGATCCCTTGACGCAAGTGCGCCATTTTTGCCAGAACATCTTTCTCAAATGACAAAGCTGTTTTCATGATCTTTACCAGGTTGGGAATAAGATCTGCTCGTCGCTTCAAGGATACATTGAGATTCGCTCTGGCTCTTGAGAGCCAAGCCTTCATGAATATCAGATCATTGAAGATAAATGCAACATTAAGTACCAGCAGGAACAGTATCGCAAACAGAGCACCCGCAAAATACCCAAAGGGATCAAACGATGCTCCTCCGTAAAGAATAAATACGGCGCTGGCACAAGATGCTAACCCAATGCCCAGATAGGTAAGGCCGGTTCTGGCATACTTCAACAATACCGAATTCTCGTCTTGATCACTAATAACGAAATGTCGCTCCTTAGAAGTATGCTCGATCGTAAGCGAGGTATCATGAAAAGAATCTAAAACAGCCGGACCCAGGATATAAAGCTGCTGTCCCGGTTTCAATGTCCATTCGGTATATCGCAAATTACCGGTGCGTTTGTAATACGTTTTGGACGCATCGACCTCAGCCTTTTTAGGATTCACTACGATTTGACCGGTCTCGTCTTGAAGAAAGAAGTCTGCCAAAGAAACTCCTGACTCAACTGTCTCCCACCGGTATTTATCTTTATCTGTTTTGACTCGTCGTTCTTTGAGATAACGACAATAAACGACCGAGACTCCACTGTATCTCGCAGAAACTAAATTATCCTTTTTGACGACAATTCCCACTACCTCCGTAAGCCCCGGAACCACTCCTTTAACGGGTGACGTGGGAATATTCTCAACCATTCTCTTTGTACCTAGCTTTCGGTAGCCTATAAAGCCGCATAGAAAAGCTCCTACAGCCCCACCAATAGCCAAAAAAAGAACGTAATTCATCTGAAGTACTGAAGTGGTACGCTCACGCTGCGGGAAGTTAGCAAGTAGCGACTGTTCATCCGAAGCCAATACTAATTCATCTACCGGGCCGTAGCCCCCCAAAAACCTATGAAATATGTTTGTCGGGCGTATTCGGTAGGCTTCGTAGAGCTCCACCGCCACATTTGAATCCCGTTTCAAAAGTGCCAGACGCAGGCTTTGGTTTTGCTTTAGCTCCGTCAAACCCCCACTTCTTGCTTGTATTGCTCTACTCGTTTAAAGCCAGTATCCAATTGCGAATTCGTAATAAACATCCACTGCAGAAACAATACCGGGGGCAGGGTGACGAACAGTGCCAAAGAAGCCATCATGATCTGATGTTGACCTAGTAGATCAAACAGCAATCCCACAGAAAATACAAACAGAAAAATGGCCCCCACCATCCAGAACATACTGCTCCAGCCAAGCTTGCGGAGGATGGCATCTTCCCCCCGGGTAGAAATCGTGAATTCCGTGGCCAACCCAGGATCCGTCCTCGAAATCTGATTTCGATCGGCCTGATACCCTCCCACTACCGTTACTTTATCCTCAAGTAAAATTGCATGCTCGGTCTCACGATATTTCCCATACCTACGATAGCCGGTCTGTTTAACTAGACGTTCCGGCTGTGCTTTACCATTCGCGATCGAGATTTCCCCGGAAGAATCAACAAGCCGAAAATCGACTGCCATCGTTTGAGAGTCGACCGTTCTCCAGGATTTGTCACCGTCTGAATCCTCTACTTCCTTCTCTTTTACCCAGTCAAAATAAACACATGGCTGAGCATATATCCTGGTCCGCAAGGTGGCATCATTACGTCGAATCTTTCCCTCGACCATTGCCAAACCGTCAATCAATCCCGCGTTATAGGCTAGAGGGGTTCGCTGCAATTCCAGAACCGACTGCATCCCTGACATACTGCATCCACGGAAACCTATCGCCAGGAAGATAAACAAAATACAGAAGATTGCATTGAGAGCAAATGCTGTTTGCTTTTTGCTTTCGGTATTCGCACGGAACAACATATGTGAAATCACATCCTTGTTTGACTTGCTATTCGGCCATAAGACCCGATTCAGTAATTGATACCAAAAACCAATAAAAATGGCGCTCCAATTTCAGGTCATCCCCAAAAACATTAACGGTTTCCTTCGCAAATATGACAAAATAATAGAACCTTGAAGCCTATTGGAGAGAGAATCGGAAAATGCGGATTACCGACTGCCAGATCTTTCTGGTCGAAATCAGTCAAACGGAACCACTCGCACCCTATCGTTCTCATCTACGAATAAGTGACTGGACCACCAAAGCGATTGTTCGACTTGAAACGGACAATGGATTGATTGGTTGGGGAGAGCACAATCAAAATTTCCTACCTAACATCGACATCAGCCAACAATCTGTGGAAGCTCAGGATTTCATTATTGGCTGGGAACCATATGATCTGGAAAAATACCATCGGGAGAACCCATTTGAAAGTCGATTGCGTTGTGGCATTGAAATGGCAATGTGGGATCTTATAGGCAAAGACAACGCACTACCACTGTACAAACTGCTGGGTGGAAAAGTTCGCGAACGGATTGAACTGGCAGCATGTATGGGAATTCAATCATATGAACGCGCGGGGGATATGGCTCGCTGGTATGTCGAACAGGGGTACACCACCTTGAAGACAAAAGCCGGAGCAGATGCGGAGGAAGATTTCGAGATGGTTCGCGGTGTACGAGATGCCGTCGGCGATCAGCTGAAATTAAGAATTGACCCGAACCGGGCATATAGCAATGAAGAAGCAGCCGATTTAGCAATTCGACTGGAGCCTTTTGAATTGGAGTACTTTGAACAACCCATCATGGCTGAACCACTGAGCGATGCCAAATGGTTACGAGATCAAACAACAACACCGATTGCTTTAAATGAAAGTGTTGAAGGACCGGATAGTGTGATGGCTATTCTGGAAGCAGATGCAGCGGAGTTTATTTTACCGGACACGCATACCGCCGGAGGGATACTACCATGTGTCAAAATTGGCCATCTTGCCGAAGCGGCTAACATACCGACTATCATGCACTGCGGCCACGACCTTGGATTGAAGACGGCGGCGATGTTACATATCTGTGCTGCTATGCCGGCTTACAGCATGCCTAATGATTGCACGTATTACGGACTGAGTGATGACATCCTAACGACCATGCTCGCCATCGACCGCGGAACTATGTTGGTTCCCGAACTTCCAGGACTTGGAGTCACAGTCGATGAAGAGAAGGTCATGAAGTACAGAACCAACAACCCTTCCTAGTTGAAGAGCAAAATCAATTACAATTCGACGGAGTCGCAGACGTAACCCGACGTAGCCGGAACGGGTTACCGCTGAACAAATCGGCGGAAGATTCTTCCTAGAGGTGATTCACTATTCTCTAGATTCGCCAGAACATTATCAGCTAGTTCCGGAGAGATAAAACTGGGAAGATTTCCATCCTCTTTCCATTGCCGGAGCCGATCGATTCTTTGCTGAGCAAGTTCTTCGGTCGTCGGCATACCACCTTCACGGTTAATAGCGACGTGATTCACCGACTCGACGCCTTCACGAGGAATCACTTGAATCTCATAACTGTACCCCGGGCCGCCCATCTTAGTTGAGGCGGCTTTCAACATCAGGTTGCCTTCCATGTCGAGTGTTGGCTGCATCATAATTTCGTTCGGGCCGAATACGGTTGCAACGACAGCCATGTTTTCGTCAAAGTCGATTTCCGGAGCAACTTCCGTTGGATTCCATTCATCCCAAACTTCATCGAAAGCCTGTTGATCAACAATAAAATCATGTCGACTGGTAACAGTACCGTATTCGCCGTCTTCGACATAGCCGGTATAGACTTCAAGGACCTCGGTCGGCGTTACTTCTGGAGCATTCTGGAAGTCATGACGACCATCACCAAAGCGGAAGTCAAAAACCTGATATTCCCGAAGTGAGCGAATTGCACCGTTGATTTCATCTGCCTCGATGTGTTCAGGAACAATTCCCTGAGCAACTGCTTTACGCAGCTTGCGAACGTGGTGATCTACCTGCTCCTGTGTTACTTCTTCATTTGGGAGGTAATCTTCCCACTTGTAATCCTGACGCTTTGCATCACGGATTTCAACAAATCTCTGTTTGAACCTTTTATGAAGGCCAAGTTCCTTTAAGTCTCTCTTTTCGACATGCGTGAGTTCCGGCTCCTGATTGAGTTTATTAAACTCCTTCAGGTAATGATCGGCCATATCAGACGCACGTTGCTTGAAGTGTTCACGACGCTCTATCAACAAATCACGATCTTGCCGAGGAGTTTTCAAGAACTCTTCCAATTCGGAGCGAATGGATGCAATTTCCCCGGACTGCTCTTCTACTTTTTCTAGTAGGTTCTGTCCTAGTGTTTCAATATCCTCGGGCAACAATTCCTGCATTAGCTCGACTTCGGCGGTAAAGGAATCCACCTGATCTAATAGGGCTTCGTTGGTTTGCTCGGCACCGTTAAGTTCATTGATGATCTGCAAGGCATCGATGGCAGAAGCTGCATTGTCGCCGCTAACATCCAGAAAGGAGCCAATGGGAGCATCACCATCCAACAATTCCGGGTAATTCAGGTGGTTAATAACCTGTAATGCATCAACCTGTGAAACATGGCTATCAAAATTAACATCCTGAAAGAGCAGGGGATTTTGAAAGGCCAGATCTGCCGCAAGTAAAAGCCGATTTTCAAGATTTTCAACTGTCAGTTTGTGATATTTCATAAAAGCAACTTATCCCTTGTAGGTCTCATTCTCAATGCTTCACAACATCCATGATATATTATCGGCCAATAAGCCTCTACACCAAAGACTGGCGTTGTACTTCACAACGACTAATTCCCGTCAATTGTTACACAGGTTTGAAGCATGAAACCGCTCGTCTTTTAAGATAAGTCTGCGCCCAAGCAATGACGGGTCTCCAAAGCAGTACTCCCAGACGAAAGCCAAGGCTCCCTACTTGACGTAAAACACTGTCAAAATAAAATGAATGAAGACTCAAGCTTGGTCCTGGCAAACCCACTGGGTGCTTGCCCGCTTTCGCCTCTTGAGACAATGGAGAATTTCGTAAATTCCAGTACGTCACTTCTGGAATGTGCGATTCAAAACAATCTGTTTTAACACGCGAGGGCGAATACAATGACCACCTCTTTAATTGCAATCGGTATGCCGGGTCTCCCAGAAATGCTTATCATCGGCGGGATTTTCATCTTATTCTTTGGAGCCAACAAACTCCCTGGATTAGCTAAAAGTATTGGCAAAAGTGCCAATGAATTCAAAAAGGGACTGAAAGATGACACCCCTTTAGATTCTGATGACGACGATGATATCGTTGACGAAGATAGCGAACTCTGATTTTGATCTTCTGATCTTAATTCCGACATACATGCTAATTGACTCTCCCTCACACAGGTGGATGGGTAACGATTGTAATCATGAATCAAATACTCCAACAAATCACTAGCGGGCAACAACAACCGATCGCCCTAATATTCGGTGGCATGGGCATGATGGAAGTCATGGTCATAGCTCTCATTGCCGTCATGTTGTTCGGGAAAAACCTTCCCGGTGTTGCTCGGAAATTCGGTAAGACCTATCGGGAATTCCGAAAAGGACTGAGTGAATTCCAGAGTTCCGTCAAAATGGATGAGTATGTCAGTGACGTCTCGAACGACTACTACAGCGACTCATCCTCTATAAATAGCTCCTCAGCTTCCGGCGCAGATGATTGGTCGGCGGACGACTATGACGACTTTGAAGCTCCGGACGTTCCAATGTTTGAGCCACCTCCGTCAGAACCAACAACTCCTGTCGACTCGCCAGAGGAAGCCGATTAACTGGCGTCAGACCCTAAAGAAATCAGGAATACCTACCTGAAGGTTTACTTTTATCCTGACGGCAATTCCTGCTCAGCGTCGCGTTTCGTCTGAGCTTTGCTCACTCGGTATTTTCCATATTTCACCCCATTCCACCAGGCACCTACCACTAGCACGGGCGCCAAATACATCCAGGCCGGATGGGGACTCATCGTCAACATAAGAATCGTGCAAATCAACATCACACTTAAAACCGGCGCCGTGTGAGCCGTTGGCATCTCATGACATAACTGAACTACGTACAGCGTCCCGACAAACGTACCAAACATCCATGCCAGGACTGGGAATGCTAACGCTCCAATGGGTGCAGTCTCCAAGTAGGTACGAACTGTAGCATCCAATTCTTCAGGAGTCATTCCTTCCCGAATTGGCGCACTGCCGAATAGCTCATGNCCCACCCCCTGAACTAATGCGACTCCGACCATCGCCAACAGCACGCCCACAAGAGGATGAATTATACTTCGGACCATATTCCACTCATTGATAGCGATAGAAACTTTCCAAACACAATACGGCCATGGCAGTACTATACACCTTGCCGCCATAGCCTCCCCATTTGGTATCCGCCGCCCAACTACCATCCGACAACTGCAGTGCCGGTACAACCCGACTCATCGCGCTGCTCCACGTCTGCCAGCCGGGACCGCCAGCCTGTCGTAATGCCAGGCTGCCGTAATACCAATAGTAGAGATCGGGCCGGGTTTGAGACGGCAGCTGTTTCAAAATGTAATCTGTTGCTTCCTGAACCTGCTCCATATTCCTCTCAGCATCCAACCACATTCGACACGCCAGAGACTCGGAAGTCATTGTCCGAGTCGCACCGAATCCAGGGCGATAAGACGCTAGTCCTCCTTTGGCCCCAGTGTTACAGGTGGCCAGAAATTTCACCATCCGAGTCTTTGTAGAAGCAGGCACGACCAACCCTGCCTGCTGAGCACTACGCAATGCTAACACCTGCCAACCAAACTGACTCATATCACCTGCATCGGCCGGTTGATAACGCCAACCCCCTGTATGCAAATCCTGTGAGCGAATAGTAAATGCAATGGCACGTTCCGCATAATCTCGCAGCCTCCGGTCACCGGTAAGTGCATAGGCTTCGCAAACCGCGATCGTCGCCATGGCATGACAGTACATTCTCGCAAACAAACTGGCATTGCCTGAAAGATTACCGTCGCTGCCTTGTTGCCCGAGCAAATACTNCAATCCGTNTTGTACAGCCACTCGATGCTNACCAAACAGGTGAGTNTGNCCATCTCCCATNAANGCTAAGAGGGCCAGCCCTGANATGCCCGTATCCGCATTCGCTCCGGTTGAACCACGACCTTGGCCGTCCACCTGCCGATCCACACCAGCTCCATACTCAGAAGCGTCCCAGCGTCCATTTTCCTTTTGTGCTCGAACCAACCATTCGACTCCGGATCGCACCGAGGCTTCTGTTTCCAAAGTCGCTCCAAACGCTGCGCCGCGAAGTTGCCCGTCTTCTGAGTCTCGAAACCTAGCCTGATAAGCCTCGTGAATCTCACCTCCATCAAGGCGACGAGGATCGCTGGCCGTTTTCAAGGCAGGTGGCTTAACCGGAGATCCTGCATCAGCGGTGGCCACTTGCTGTATCACATCGTCGGTCGATGCGAGATTTCCTAGTGCCTCCGACACAGCTTCTTCCTCCGCAACCTGGACCTCGACTGCTTCCGAATCATTTCCTACAGATTCTTCACCCAAACGCGTATCTGCGTCTGAGATCGGTTGGCCAACTGCAGGCGAGTTAGCCTCTAACGGTGGAACTGGTACTGGCTCGATTTGGCTCTCGGGCTCTGCTGTCTCGGCGGTTTCATTTTGCTCTTTGGCGAAATCTCCTAATTCCTCAACTTCATCTATTACACTGTCAGCAGATATAGAGTCGTCCTTTGTCGAAATCGTTTCCGTTAGAACTTCATCATCTTTACCCTGAGGAAAAGCGTCGGCTAGTTCGGGAGCTTTTGAATTCGTTTGATCAGTATTGCCAACTTCATCGAATGCCTCGGAAATCAGCGAGATCGTGACAGGTTCATTCCCTCCCATTTCCATTTCCAACCCAAGCATCTTGGTGCCATAGAAGAATACCGCCAATAAAATGTGAGCAAACACACTGAGGGTAAGGCATTTCACAAGCGGTCTGGCACTCCCCAGCTTCGTCCAGGACAGAACGAAAAACGCGAGGGTGAAAACAATCACCCCAACCCAGACAATAATGCCGACCGTGCGATTTACGGAGGTAGCGGGCAATACCTGCTCCCCGAGCAAACTCATGAACGAATGCATTGCCTACTCCTCTGTCGAAGCAAGACGAACCGAAACGCCCAGGTCATTGACTCCGGCATTTCGGCAAACGCTTAAAACCGTTGCTACATTCTGGAATGCCCCCTCGGCATCACCGCGGATTACAACATTTACCTGATCTCCACGTTCGCACTNGGCTTTCAACTCGGATTCAAGCTGGCGTAACTCCATCAATTCACCGTCGAGCGACACCGTACCGTTTTTAAAGATTGCGACCACATGGCGTTGGACTGCCGGCAAGACAGTTGCCGGCCCGCCGACTTCAGGCACCGTCAATTCCAGTTGTTGCTCAACTTCCGAAAACTTCGTACCCACCATAAAGAAAATGACCAACAAGAACACGATGTCGATCATCGGGGTCAGGTTGATGGCGGGCTTTTCGTCCTGATTGATTTTAATTGGCATTTTNAAGCCGCCCGTCTGGTTGCCTCTTGAGAAGCCTGACGCCGTTTTAAGCGTCCGACCCGTTCAGCACATACCGCCTGCACTAATTGCTGACCATGCTCGTCGATTTCCATGAGTAGCTTGTCGACTCGGCTCGAAAAATAGATGTAGGCAATTAAAGCAGGAATGGCCACGGTTAGTCCTGCCGCGGTTGTCACTAATGCCTGACTAATCCCCGCCGCTAGCAATTCCGGCTTACCCATTGCTCCGGTAGCCACAATCGAATTGAAGGATTGAATCATGCCGATCACAGTTCCTAGCAGGCCGAGCAGGGGAGTAATCGTCGAAATTCCGTTAAACAACTTCAGATATTTTCTGAGTTTGTTTCCAAGTCGTTCACCTGCATCTACCACCGCCTTCTCTACGTCCTGTGCCGGTTTTCCCCAGCGACGAACACCCGCTGCTAAAACAGTGGCAATCGGACTTTTATTCTCTCGACAAATTCGATAGGCCTCTCGCTTGTCGAGTTCACCCGTTTTCAATTGCTCTAAAATCCGTTTTACAAATGGTCGTGGAATAATCCTAGAACGTCGCAGGCTCATCGCTCTTTCAAGAGAAAACATACAGAGAATCAGTGAGCACAACGCAATCGGAGCCATTAGCAAGCCGCCAGCACTAATAACCGATAACAGAGATGTCCCTTCCGTGGAATCCTGTTGCGCCAGGACATAATCAGAAGCTCCGATCAGGAGCAATATTGCCAGACAGGCAATCAGTTGCTTGTTGTGCATCATGGCACACCATCCCNAGGCCTTAAACCCACTCCAAAGCACCTATCCTGCCATTCCGTCCCTGAAATGCCTAAAAACAGGCTAGATATCTCTTTATGATTATCGGATTTTGAGGGAGACCCAAATTAGTCAAATCATTATGACTTAAGCAATGCGTTCAACAGAACCACACTGGCCAATGCCAGCTTGGCCGGCATTTTTTCCACAACAAATGTACATTCATCATCGAGAGTACAGTAATCATTGTAGCAATCAGTCAAACATCCGGTGACAATACAAGAAACTGATTCTGAGTGACAGCCCCNNCAGGCAGTCTATTGGAAATTCCACCAATGAAAATCCCACCACCTTTAACAATCAACGATTGAAGCATACCGATAGAATTGTCATGTCAGACAAACCAAACTCTAGTAAGCCTCAAAGAAGGCAATTTCTGCAATCAGCCGGAGCCGCTACGCTAAGTGGACTTAACGCCAACTACCCACCCGAAATCTGTGCTGCTAAACCAATCTCCAAGACGACGGCAGACAGTGTAATCCTGCTATGGATGGGGGGCGGCATGGCCAGCACGGAAACATTCGATCCAAAGTACCTTGCTCCCTTTGAAAAAGGGATGGATCCCAAACGAATTCTCTGCACCTTCCCAGCCATCGATACCGTTTGTGACCACATCAAAGTATCCCAAGGACTAGAACAAGTGGCTTCTGTGATGGACAAGGCCACTCTAATTCGATCATACACAGCCCCAGACCTCGGACACACGTCACATTCTCGATACCAATATCACTGGCTAACCGGCCACCCACCAAGTTCTTCAAGCACTGCACTTCACATTGGCTCTGTAATCGCAAAAACACTGGGATGCAAGAATCCAGTCGTACCAGCGTTTATCGACATCGGCGAATCGCCAACCTTCAGGGAAGAGCAGTACTTCGCAGCATCTCATATTGCCAAGGTTTTAGGAAGTGAATGTACCCCATTCTGGGTCCCGTTTCCTCGCCGCCGCCCCAAACCCTTTTCGAACGTGACACTTGCGCGATTAAAGAACTTTCACCAACGCAACCAAGTAATCCCAGCTTCAAATTTCCCCCATGCATTTGACAGCCAATCCGACAATAACGGGCTCTGCGGGCGAGGGGACGCTTCAAAACCGACGATGCCCCCTCCGGTAACCAAAGCATTTGACCTTTCACTTGAATCCGAACAGACGCGAAATCGATACGGCAATAGCCGATTCGGGAGAGGATGTCTTCTAGCTAGACGCCTTATAGAAGCTGGAGGCCGATTCATTAAGGTCACCACAGGCACGACTCCGTTTTCTGACTGGGATACACATGAAAACGGCCACAGACGCATGGCCCAGCTAAAAAAGAAAATCGACAGCCCAATCGCTCAACTAGTGCTCGACCTGGAAGACCGCGGCCTACTTACCCGGACCATCATTGTAGTCGCGAGCGAATTTAGCCGGGCTGTGAAAACCAATCAACCTACCGAAAAGCGATCCAAATTTGAATCGGTCACCAGCAACAAGATTTCCTCCCTAAACGACTATGGCTTACACACTCACTTTACCGGAGCCGGTAGCATACTAATCTTCGGCGGAGGATTTAAGCGAGGCCACCTTCATGGCGTCACGGCAGATGACGCCCCTTGCACAACGACTCAAGCCCCAGTCACAATTGAAAATTTACACGCAACAATCTACAAAACTCTAGGCATAAGCCCGCGACTAAGGTTCGAAGCCAACGATCGCTCTTTTTTTATCACCCGCAACGGATCCGGCAAGCCCATCGACAGCTTGCTCCTATAAGAGTTCATTTCGACGGCAGGCCAAACAAAAATGAAGGAGCTCAGCAGCACAAGCTGCCAAGCTCCTTCAAGGGTCACACAACGGGGCAATACGTAGTGTGTAAAATGTTTTTTACTCGTGCGACAGCAGATGATAACGGCCCGCACTTTCGAGATCAGCTCTACTCATTAATACGGTGTGTCATTCCCGCCGTCGACATTACCAACCATATGCAGATGATTATGGTCTATATAGAGCACTTCGATTGACTCTTCATCAACAAGCGTGTGCGGTATAGGCCACCCCACATAAACGACTTCACTGTAATAAACGGTGCACTTGTAATGGGCGTGATGCAATTGAGCGGGCCCAATCAACGGGTAGAATCGAGGAGGGTCAATATAGTCAGCGATTTTCTCTTTCACAATTCGCACGTCGTTACGCTGAATGTCATACAAAAATGGGATCCCTGACTTCAATGGATGAGCCTTTAGAAAGGCTCGCATCACCTCATCATCGCTAGGAGGATCCAGCGCGACATGAGGTCCACCAGCAGCAACTGGGCCAAGAATCGGCACCTTGCTATAGCGCTCTCGCACCCAGTTGTCATCCTCTGCTTTAGTTTGATGATAGGGGCTCACCGGAATCGGAACCGACAGTATCCCCATGCTTACACCGTGCGTGGCTAGGCAGCCAACACTCGTCATAGCAGCAAATGCCAGAAGACTAGCCATTGCTCGTTTGTATAATTTGCTGTTTAACATCCTTAATCCCTTTTGTATTGCCTCGATGCCCACCGACTAACTCTCCTTCCACAAAGCCGGTACACACATAACCCTTGTGTTCTACCCTTATGTATCGTGTTAAACTTTACCGATCTTGCGGCCTTTTCCGCTTATAACGAAAAAACAAGCCAGCTTTTACCAACACAAAAAAACCCTGCGGATCACAAGATCCACAGGGTCCGCACTTGATAGTTGCCTGACGAGGCAAAACAGCTTAGTTGCTTTCAAAGTCCAAGAACCACCAGCCGTCATCCCACTCGAGCGTTACCTTACGCCACCCCAATGGCACTTGAGGGTAAGGATAGAATGGGCCTATGTAAGGCCAGGCCGAAGGTGAATACTGTTTAGGATAAGTCACTTGTCCATAATTAGGATAAGATGCATATGTCGGCCAGGCGTAATTAGGCATATTAGGTTGCTCATACCGAGCCCTCGCCATTCCCTGAGCACTTTGCATCATCTGTACAGGTGCTGCAGGCGGAGCCTGCACAGCTGCCACCCGCTGAATCTGCTGCGGCTGACTAACAGGCTGAATTGGCGACTGAACCGCTGGAGCCGAAGCGATCTGAATCACAGCCGGGGCCTGAACCACAATGTCATTTACAACCTGAATAACACCGTCAATATTCTGAGCGGACGCCAGGATCGCAGCACGCTGCCCTTCATTAGCGGCGTAACCCTTCATCCAGACGGTACCACCACTTACGCTGAGATTGACATTAAATGCCTCTAATTCCCCAGAGTCTTTCTTAGCAGTTAGCTCCATACCGATAGCCTGTGCAATCGCATTGTCATCAACCACAGGCATCTCAGGTCGAGCCTGCATAACCCTAGCAGTTGCCTGGCCCTGCCGTCGTTCAGCCGGAACTGGTGGCGCCGGCAACGGCTTGGCTGCTACAGGTGCAACTGCAGACTTTTCAGTGCCGCCTAACCCGAGAAACCCAGCAACCTTATCCAGGCCTTGCTCGACACCGTTGGTAAAGGAATCGTAAGAACCCTCTTGCTCTGGCACACCCTTCTTTAATTCCGGCAATCGCAAGTCATTCACCACCTGCGTCACGCCCTCGAGCCTTCCAACAGCCCCGAGAACCATATCCCTTTGTGCCTGACTGGCAACTTCACCCTTAAGCCAGACCACTCCGTCTTCCACTTGCAAATCGATACTGAAATCTCTCAGCAACCCCTGCGTTTTTTGCTGCTGCAGCGTTTGGACAACACGTTGTCCAACAGCCTGATCATCAGCCTGTAATGCAGGCACTACCAAAAAAGCACCTAAAACTGCCAATCCGAATACTAAGCGTCGCATTGGTCTCCTCCCTGGCAAACTATCATGCGAATTTGAAACGTCACCAAAACCCAATGTCCACAGGCAACATAACTACACCAACATCTAGGGATGCGGGTATGTATTAGGTTTCGGTCAGGTAGAAGCCAAAATGTTAGCTTTTTTCGATTTTACCGATCTTTGCACGTACACCGATTATCAGGAAAACAACAATCCCACAAAAAAACCACGCAAAACGCTGCATTAATAGCGTTTCGCGTGGAATTAGATTCTGAATCAAATAGGAATAAAGTTTCAGTTATTTAACCAATTCAGTGAGGATCGCACCCAATTCCGCGGAATGCACTCCCGTTTCCACCACCTCTCCACTGGCATCAACCACGATCATCATCGGCACACTTACTACCCCCAACTGATTGGCAAGCTGCCCCTCCATCCCACCTTTCGACCACATGTGCGACCATGCATAGCGGTTTTGCCGAACAACAGCCGTCGCAGAGGCCGCATCGCCATCAACATTAACCCCCACCAAAGCGATACGACTACCGTATTTTACCTGCAAGTCACGCAGCACCGACATATCCCTCACGCTTGGCTCACTCCAACTTGCCCAATAATGCACAACAACAACACGCCCTTCCAATGTGCGGGTATCCAACGTTTTACCATCAAGCGTCTTTGCCACAAGAACCAGAGGCCGGCCCTCAAGCTCCAACCGCCGTTTAGCCCCCTCTGCCTTCGCCGCATTAGAGGATTCAGGGTAACGCTGGACAATCTCCTCGTAATACTTCACCGCCCCAGCCTGATTCCCGGCAAACTCCTCAGCAATCCCCAGCTGAAACAGGGCCTCCGGTGCATCAATACTTTTAGGATACTGATTTACAAAACCAGAGAGATCAGACAACCATTTCTGCTGCACTTTATCAAAATCTGCATCCGGGGCAGATAGAGCCACGGAATACCCAGCGGTAAGCAACCTAAACTGCACATAAGCCCGATCATCCGCAGAATAGCCGGCCGAGGCCCCCGCCAAGGCCCGAAGCCTTTGAACACCCTCGGGAAATTCACCCGACTGGACCGCTGCACTGACAGCATCCGAAAACTGACGAACCCACTGACTACGTTCCCCACTGGATGTCGATGCACTTATGAGATCGGTAAGCACACCTGCGCGATCACGGTTCAATTCCACAAGCCGTGCAGGTGTGGCAGCTTGCGCTAAATCTCGATCTATCTGCTCAAGCTGGCCAAGCAGTTTTTGCGTAGCTTCACTTACACCCGCCATTGCCTCAGTCCCACCGCCTCCAGAGTTTACAACCGGGCTATTAAAGAAATACCCCGAGGCAGCCACCGAATCCTCAGGCGACTGAAGTGCGGGTGGCAACTGAACGAGCCGCCATGCCTTACCAACCTCAAGCATAGCACCAACCACCAATTGACGGTGACTCGCACCATCCTCGACAATAGCAATAACATTATCATAAACAAACACATCCCGAGTACGACCTGCCGTACCTTCCGGCAACACCCCGTAAACACCACTAAAATGCACCCATTCTGCAGCAACCGGCAGAATAATTCTTTGCGATGCTGCTCTGGCAAAGGCCTGGACCGCGCCGTCCCGCAGTTTTTTCATAGACTCTATTTGTTCCGCCGAAAAGCCGGAACGTGCCAGCTCTTCATCCGTTGCAAACAGGTGTGCAAATCGGTCAGAGTCCCTAGCCTTTGCGGCTTCAACAAATTCCCGAGAAACCTCCTGTGCAGAAATTATCTTCCACGTATCGATCTTCCTGTCGTCATTAATATCGACCCCCCATCGAGCACCGGCAGGCCCCAGCCAGCGAAAATTCTCTGCTCGCCCGTTAAAATCCCGATCAATATCGCGATAAACCTCCACACCAGACTTAAAGTAAGACCAGCGATCAACACTTTGATCGCCGTTAGTATCCATGAATTGCCGAAGAGTCTGCCCGTTAGCACTGGTGACCTCATACCCTACCGCATCACCGATCCTAATTGATTCTATTTTGGCTTGAGCAGCCTGCGCGGCTGTTGGCTGATCATAGTCAACATTCGGTTGAATTGGCTTAAAACGTTCAAGCGTTTCCAGAGCAGTAGGGGCGGCAGCAAGTTGACATGTGCCGCAAACTGCCAATGCGAGTGGAAGCAAGTGATACAAGTGTCTTTTCACGGCTGGAAATTTCACAGTCTATTCCTCTATCATCCGGTTGTTTAGAACTCCCCACAAACTAAATCCCTGGACAGAGCGACAAATAAGATGTAGCACGCCGGTTCATTAAAGTTGGGCTTGAAGTGTACTTAATACTGGTTTGCGTTGCAGTAGCAATCTCGATGAATTACAGGCTCAAATCGCTGTCGTTTTCGCGACTGAACCGCGACCTACCAACGCTATTCTTGATTCTTGTTTTCCTCTGTGATAGTTCCCTATATATAGATTCTCATTCCCTACCTCTGTCACCCAACTCTATCCCCCGTTACTACATATGAGCGGCGGGGTATGTGTGGCAGGTCCATAAAACTCGGGCTAAGCCTTTGTTTCGACTGGACACTGCGGTGCCAGTTTCCTGACACGCAGTTTCGTAGAGGTCGGTAAATTTTATAAATCGCTAGTTTGGGAATACATTGCAGGGTGTTCAGACAAGGGCGATCACAGATTGGTTTTACGTGTTCTATTTCCAAACTTTTTGCTACGCCCCCCTTTATGAGGTCGGCACATGGGCATAAAATAACTGTTTCCGCCGTGGTTTTTCCGATTATTCGGGGAAATCTATCTTCGCAGGTACTTTCTGTGGAATTGAACTGAGCTAGGCCTTGAATTTTGATATTCTTGGCAAAGTTCGCCAGAGCCGGTTCCGATAGATAGTTACTCATGAAGGTATTTTTCTGGGTTAGAAGCCTGGAAAAACAGGGGAGGGCGTATAGCTCAGTTGGTTAGAGCGCATCGCTGATAACGATGAGGTCCCAAGTTCGAATCTTGGTACGCCCACTGACCGACCGAATACCTACCCAACGGGCACGAGCTCGGGGGCCAAGGGGTTTCCCATTAAACCCCCTACTTGAGTGACGCCCAAGTGGTTGACTGGTTATTTGGTCGGTATAGAATACGAAGCCATCACTGAGGCTCAGTTGAGATCTGAGTTTCAGTAAAATAGCGGTAATAATATTAAGAAACCCATGGGGGTATAGCTCAGTTGGGAGAGCATCGGCTTTGCAAGCCGAGGGTCGTCGGTTCGAGTCCGTCTACCTCCACTTTTGCTTCAGGCCCTAACGGCCAATGGAAGCAAAAAAACAGTTTACAGGACGGTTAATACAAGGCATTTCACACTGTCATTTTAGTGTGAAAAGAAAATACATTTTTTCTGGTCAATAACGTATTCAGAGCGTTGACAGCCTTTATAGCCGACCCTAAACTTGTAAATCTGTCACATGGAATTTCGTGCCTAATGGGCGTGAGCATCTTGTGGCAGGGCCTCAAAAGCTTCTTTCATAAAGGCTTTCGGGGTATTGATATTTGACAATTTGGTTTAGCAAAGGTAGATGGCATCTTTGCGAGCGTTTTGAGTCAACAAGACAAAATAC
>PBCP01000027.1 GCA_002717145.1 Planctomycetaceae bacterium
CACAGTGATACAGAAAAAGATATCCATAGCCCCAAGCAAACAGGATTCTTTTACAGCCATATGGGTTGGTTCATGACCAAACAGAACTTCGAATTCAAGGCAGACAAAATAAAAGATTTTACGAAGTTCCCGGAATTAGTTTTTATCAACAAACACGATGTACTGATCCCCGTTCTTTTCTTTATTTTCTGTTTTTGCACAGGGCATTTCTGGAATGGAATCTTTGGAATTGAAGAAGGGTCGACTTGGGCATTGAGTGGCTGGCAGTTAGTCGCGTATTCGTTCTGTCTGGGAACGGTTCTCTTGTACCACTGCACCTTTTTTGTCAATTCGCTGGCACACGTCTGGGGCACGCGTCCTTATAAGACGACCGATACTAGCCGCAACAATCTGCTGATCGCAATTTTGACAATGGGGGAAGGTTGGCATAACAACCATCACCACTTCCAATCATCTGCCCGTAACGGATTTCGTTGGTATCAAATTGATGCAACCTATATGATTCTGAAGCTTCTATCGTTTGTGGGAATTGTCTGGGATCTCAAGCCTGTCCCGAAACACGTTGTTCATAGAACGGCGAAAGCAGAAGCTGATCAGGCTCGCAAGGAAAACGAGAACGCTACGGTTGTTTAGCCCTAGCATCTTGTATTTCAGAAAGTGCTCGCCGGAGATAGTAATTCCCTAGAATCCGAGGGTTTTTTTTTAATACTTCGCCGATTCGCTCTTGGATGATCGCAGCCTTAATTCCCATGTCGCCTACGAGTCTTGTGACAGTGCGATTTACAATTGCATCGGTTGATTCAAGCAATTCACCTAAACGGGAAGCAATGATCGGGTCTTTATAACATTCCCAAATCGCCTTTGCACAGGCCGCTCGGACACGTGGACTTCCAGAATCAAGCCAATAGTAGAGTCGCTTATTGAGCTTTTCAAATTTAAGTCGTTCAAAGGTTCGAATGGCGTTAATCTGCCACTCTTCTTTACCGCCATCGAGTAGTTCATTAAGTGGTTCAATGCTTCGATATCCAATTCCACGGAAGGCTTTATACACCGGCGAATATCCAAGTTTGAGGTCGTTGATCAGCAAAGGAATATGTTCCTCAGCCTTATCACCATAATTTCCGATGGCTTCATAGAGTTTGTCAGAGTTTTGAAATCTTCGTGGATCAGAAGTGAGTTTATCGACGAGGATCGGTAAGAGTGAGTCGTAGGTAACACCATCAATAGCAAAGTAGGCTATAGCAAGCCGTTGCCGGTAATCGCTCTCATGGGTCAGCTCTGCTTTCCATTCGCTTTCGGTGAGCCAAAGATAATCGATGGCATTTGTCTGAGGTAACAAACAGACACTAGAAACGATACAAACCAGCCAGATCGGGAATATTCGCAACGGAAGAATTCCCATGGGGGTATTATTCGCCAATTGGAGGTCTCATAGGATTGGAATTTGTGAAGGAAGGTTCGGTAAACCTGTCTAGCTTGACTATTCTGTCATTGACCCAGCAGGCTAAATTCCATTTAAGCTTCGTCTACGACAGGGTTAGTTAGTTGTCCAATCCCTTCAATTTCAATCGTGACTTCATCGCCGTCCCGTAAGAATCGTGGGGGATCCTGGGCAAACCCAACTCCGTGGGGAGTTCCGGTGAGAATAACGGTACCAGGTTCCAGAACCGAGCTACCACTAAGAAATTCGATAAGGGTTGGCACATCAAAGATCATGTCATCGGTGTTCCAATCCTGCATTACGTCTCCGTTGAGGATTGTTTTAATTCCCAGCGAATTTGGATTGGTGATTTCGTCTGAAGTTACAAGTACCGGACCTAACGGGCAGAAGGTATCAAAAGTCTTTCCTCGACACCATTGACTGCCTCCCCATTTACTTTGCCAGTCACGAGCACTCACGTCATTGGCACAAGTGTATCCCAGGACATAGTCCAGCGCATTTTCTTTGGATACGTTTTTAGCTCGCTTCCCAATCACGACGGCCAGTTCGCATTCGTAATCGACCATCGTGCTTGCCAGTTTGGTCGGGATCTCAATGTTGTCTCCTGGATTTTGCAGCGTACTCGGCATTTTCATGAAAACGACCGGGTGTTCGGGCATATCCGACCCTCCCTCTTCTGCATGCTTTTTATAATTCAGGCCGATACAGACGATCGATTTAGGGGTAATCGGGGCAAGAAGTTTTTTCACAATTGCTGATTCACCGGAATCTGTTGGTGAGTCGAAAGGGCACCCCTCCAGATAGGTGACGTTTCCGTCGTCGTGTTGAACTCCGTATTTCGTTTCGTCGGCATCATTGATAAATCGTACAAGTTTCATGAGAAGTGTCTTTGTTTAGGAGTACTTAGTAAAAACAGTAAGGTGAGTTACTGCCTGATTTCAGACTATAGATTATTTATAACCGATCGCTAATGCTTGCGGGGTTAGCTCAGAACGTCGTCAACAACTTTGCCATGGACATCGGTCAGTCGAAAGTCTCGTCCCTGATAACGATAGGTAAACTGTTCATGATTGATCCCCATCAGGTGCATTAGCGTTGCATGCAAATCATGGACATGGACTCCGTCTTCCGCGACGTTGACGCTATAATCATCTGACTTGCCGTAAGTGATTCCACCCCGGATACCTCCCCCAGCGAGCCAGATGGACATAACGCTGGGATGATGATCACGACCGTATTTTTCTTTGGTTAAATTGCCCTGAGAATAAATCGTACGGCCAAACTCCCCTCCCCAGACAATAATCGTGTCATCGAATAGTCCTCGTTGCTTCAGGTCTTTGATCAAGGCTGCCGAAGGGGCATCTGTATCACGACACTGGCCTCGCATGGCGCCGGGGAGATTTCCGTGATGATCCCATCCCTGATGGAAAAGCTGGATGAATCGCACACCACTTTCAGCCAGTCTGCGAGCGATGAGGCAGTTGTAGGCATAGGTTCCCGGTTTCAGAGCATCCGGCCCGTACATCTCCAGAATGTGTTTGGGCTCATCACTCATATCCAATAGCTTGGGAATCGACATTTGCATTCGATAAGCTAATTCATACTGAGCGATTCTTGTCTCGATATCGGGATTTCCAGTTGCTCCTAACTGAAGTTCGTTTAGTTTTTTCAAACTATCAAGCATCGCACGCCGTGTGGCATCATCAATCCCGTCGGGATTATTGATGTCTAAAACGGGGTCTCCCTGATTACGGAATTTGACGCCTTGAAATCGACTGGGTAAAAATCCGCTTCCCCATAATCTGTCGTAGAGAGGTTGGCCTCCTGGCTTGCCGGTGCCTCTCGAGCTCATGGCGACAAATGCAGGTAAATTGGCGTTCATATTTCCCAGTCCGTAGCCTAGCCAGGAACCGATGCTTGGCCGCCCCGGGATTTGTGAGCCGGACTGCATCAGGGTTGCCGCCGGATCATGATTGATCGCGTCGGTATGGAAAGAGTTAATAATACAAAGGTCATCAGCTAATTCGGCTAATCGAGGAAGCGTTTCTGGTAACCAGTTTCCACCCTGTCCGTGTTGGCTGAAATTAAATATCGAAGGTGCGACAGGAAAGGAAGCCTGAGCATTGCTCATGGTGGTTTTACGGTCGTCCGGATAAACACTCTTGGGAACTTCTTCACCAAATCGTTTTGTCAACTGAGGTTTGTAATCATAGAGATCCATTTGGGCAGGGCCGCCCGATTGGAACAGATAGATGATGCGTTTTGCTTTGGGCTGATGATGAGGAAGCGATTTCAGCCCCCCAATGCTTTCCTGATTGGCGTGGACTTCATTTCCCAGCAGTGTTGCAAGTCCCAAACCTCCGAGACTCGTAGACGCCCGATTTAAAAAATATCTTCGATGCCGTAAATTGTGTTCAGTCTGGATTTCCGAAAGCTTTTCTGTCATCGTTTTGTGATTGCCTCGTCCAGATTAAAGATCGTTGAGGCTACCATAGTTAAGGCTGCCAGTTGTTGTTTGTCCAATTCTTCTACAATCTTAGAATCACCGACTTGTATCAGAGCTTGTGCTTCGTCCGGGTGTTCCGCATAACGTTGGCGAAAGAATACGAGTGATTCACGGAGGATTTGTAATTCATGAGCAGTGGGAGTTCTTGTTAGAACTGACTGAAAAGCAAATTTGATTTGCTCTGTCTCGGATGCTCCGCCATGCAAGATTGCCTGCTGTGCTAGGTTACGAGCACTTTCGATGAAGATAATGTTATTGAGTAATGTGAGTGCCTGAAGTGGCGTGTTCGTCTGTTCGGTACGCACAATACAGACTTCGCGCGCCGCGGCATTAAAATTCATCATCGTCGGCGGAGGAATGGTGCGGCGCCAGTATGTATATAGGCTTCGTCGATACAAATTGTCACCGGCATCCTGTTTATAAGAATTATTAGAAATCGATCGCCAGATTCTTGGCGGCATATACGGTTTTACGGATGGGCCGCCGATTCCCGAAACATACAGGCTACTGGCAACTAAAGCCTGATCCCTTAAAGCGAATCCCGATAGTCGGATTCTTGGGCCGCGTGCCAGAAGGACGTTTTTGGGATCGCGCTGGATCAATTCAGGGCTAACATCGGATGACTGTTGGTATGTCGCACTCAAAAGAATTTGTTTCAGTAAGGCTTTAGTGTTCCATCCTGACTGAATAAAGTTGGTAGCAAGATAATCCAGCAGTGCAGGATGAGAAGGTAAACTTCCCTGAGAACCAAAATTTTCACTCGATTCCACAATGCCTTGCCCGAAAATCTGTTGCCAGAATCGGTTGACGGCAACGCGGGCAGTTAAAGGGTGCTCAGGGTGTATGAGCCATTGGGCCAATTCATATCGTGTCTTTGGTTGTAATTCAGGATTGAAATCTAACGCGGACGGCACCGTAGGATAGAGCTGTTGCGATTTGTCGGGGAGGTTATACTGTCCACGATTTAGCAGATACGTTTCCCGAGGATTTTCAAGGTCATGCATGATCATCAATGTTGTGGCGGATCCGGGTTGAGGTCGCTTGAGTCCGTTGCCGGCTTCTTTTCGGGCATTGGTGAGCTTCAGCGGCTCAGGGATTGCCGGTTTGTCCAACTCTTCGGGAATCTCTGGCCATGTTTCCGGAATTTCGATAAACGGAGGGCTGTTACCATTATTTGGGCCGACTCCCCATTCCGCGTTGTTATTAAAATAGGCAAATAATTCGTAGTAATCCCTTTGAGTGATGGGGTCAAATTTGTGATCGTGACAGCGGGAACAGCTAACAGTGAGACCTAAAAAAACGGTTCCAAAGGTGTCGACACGGTCTGCTACATTTTCAACATGCCATTCTCCCGGGATCGAGCCGTCTTCGGAATTAATGCGATGATTGCGACAAAAGGCTGTCGCAATCTGAGACTTGAGAGTTGCATCGGGTTTTTGGTCCCCCGCTAGCTGGTCAACGATGAACTGGTCATAGGGCATGTTTTCGTTGAAAGCCATAATCACCCAGTCACGCCAGACGTGATGATGCCGTGTTCGATCATTTTGATAGCCATCCGTGTCGGCATATCGTGATGCTTCGAGCCAGTACAGGGCCATATGCTCCCCAAATGCCGGTGATTGCATTAATTGATCTATGTAACGTTCGATGGCTTGAGGACTGTCGTCGGATAAAATTCGAGTTGCATCTTCTAAGGATGGTGGAAGGCCTGTTAGGTCGAAGCTGATTCTGCGCAGTAGTGTGGCTTTATCTGCCTGACGTGTGGGGTGCAGATTTTCTTCTCGCAGGCGATTGTAAACGTAGACATCAATAGGACCTCGAGACCAACGGTCGCTGCGATGGGGCTTGCTAATCTGTTTTTGCACCGGTTCGAATGACCAGTGTTGTTGGAAGTCAGCTCCCTGGCGAACCCAATCTGTTAGCAGTTTCTTTTGTTCGGTAGTTAGTGCGTTCTTCGCATCGGCCGGTGGCATCATCAGGTCAGGATCATCAGAGTGAATGCGACGAATTAGCTCACTTTGTTTGATTTTTCCAGGAATGATAACGCTCATTGCTGACTGCCGAATATCTAATCGCAAGTCAGCCTGGCGAGTGGCATGATCCGGACCATGGCATTCAAAACAGTGATTTGAAAGTAGCGGTCGGATGTCCTTGTTGAAATCCGCGGCATAGATTCGAGGGCTGAAGGCTATGTTCAGGACCTCGAAAACTAACAACAATGCGCACCAGGGCGATGCGTTACTGCGGCAACCAGCAGGAATCTTCACTGCAGACTCCTTAGATTTAGAGATTGGCTAGCGTGTGAGAGCTATCAGCCCAGGTATCAAGGTCCACCCCGAATCGCTGAATTAGCGATAGGTGCAAATCAGGTAACACAGTTCCAGCTGCAAATTTTATATGACGCCCCGGATTCAATGTTCCAGCTCCATGACCTCCTAGCAAGATTGGTAAGTTGGAACGAACGTGCCCGTTACCATCTTTTAATCCAGATCCAAATAGGACAATTGAGTTGTCCAGTAGATTTGAGTCACCTTCATCAATCTGCTGTAGTCGCTGCATCAGGTAGGCATACTGGCTGACATAATATTTTGTCACAGCGGTATATTCTGTTAGCCAGTCATCCTGGTTCTTATGGTGAGAAATCGTATGGTGATCTCCTTTGAGTCCCATAAACCCAAAGTTACAGCGACTGAAACCGTGAGCTAACATGAAAGTGCCGACTCGGGTTGTGTCAGTCTGTAAAGCCAGAATCAACAGATCCATCATCATCCTGACATGTTCATCACGACGTACTGGAATTCCTGCTGGAGGTCGAATGAGTTCAGGGGTTGTAGGAGGTATCCATTCGCGTGCTGGCGGGTTTAGCGTGCTGTCGATTTGCTTCTCTACACTACGGACACTCGACAGATACTCTTCAATTTTATGCCCGTCGTTTTTACTCGCCCGGTTTTTTAGCCGTTTAGCATCCGCCAGAACCAGATCGACAACGCTTTGCAATTCTCTGGCTTCTTCTTCTGCGTTTGCTCCTGTGCGGAAGAGTCGATCGAAGGCTACTTGTGGATTAATTTCAGGAGAAATTCGTGAATTCGGTGAAGCCCAGGAAACCGTGTTTGCATAAGCAATTGGTAATCCTGGTCCAGCTCCGCCCTGTCGGGGAGGTTCTGTTCCAAGAACGATCGATGGAAAACGGGTTTTGTGGCCGAGGTGTTGGGCAATTAACTGATCCATGGATATGCCAAGCACTCCATTTTTCATTTTAATGCCGGATAGAAATCCGGACGTGGCACCCACATGCCCACCTGCTCCCGTATTATCCAAATTTGAAAGAATGCTGACATGCTTACGTAAACCACTTAAGGGCTCAAGTGATTCTGAAATTTGATAATCAGCCCCTTCACCTTGCACGTCCCAAGTTGCAGGATTTACTCCGTTTGGCATGAATAGCGAAATCATTCGCATTGGTGGGGCAACGGTCTCTTTGCCAAATAGAGCTTCATTTTTCATAACATCCAGCAAAGGCAACGCAAGAGCTGCACCTGTGCCACGGAGCATCGTGCGTCGTGAAATCTTCCAGTTTTGATTCATCAAATCACCTTAGCAAATCATTGGATTTCTATTGGAACCGTTGACTCTATATTATCATTTCTCGGCTATAGACGGCAGGTGTTTTTAAACTGTTTGGTTCTTAACACGGAAGTGTTCGGTTCAAGACACTTAGAGCTTAGGTAACTATAATGATGACTAGCCGTTATGCTTGTCTTGCTAACGCAAATAAGATCTTTTGAGACTCTCAGGAATTAAGTATTTCTATGCGATTTTGGCTCATATTGACGATGGTTCTTAGTTCCATCGGTACCGTCGTGGCAGACGAAGGTTCTAAGAATGCGGTTGAGTTTACTCAGAAAGTTCAACCACTTTTGAAAAAGTATTGTAATCGCTGTCACAACCCCAAGAAGACAGCCGGTAAAGTGGACATCGCAAGGTATACAACTGCCGATCAGCTTCTGGAGAATCGGAAAGACTGGTTAAAGATACTGGAGAAATTGGAAGATCAGGAAATGCCTCCGGAAGAACCGCTTCCAACATTTGATGAACGACGCTTTCTCATAGAGTGGATTGATTCTGAAATCAATAATATCGACTGGTCCAAAGTGGAAAACGCGGGGCATGTGGCTACAGCCCGTCTATCCCGGGAAGAATATAACAACACCATGCGAGATCTGCTTGGAGTTGAATTAAATCCGGGGCGGGAACTGGGGGATGATGCACAGGGAGCTAGTGGTTTTAACAATGACCGAGACAATCTGTTTATTGAACCTGCAATTCTAGAAAAGTATATCAAGGCTGCTCAGCAATCGATTGATCAGTTAATTACGCTCCGTAGTTCACCATTGCAACTACATCTTGAAACAGAAGAAATGTTGATGACTGAACGGAATTCTCCGCCAGAAGAATTCGGTTATGTTTTGAATCGCGGGCAAATGACATTGTGGGATTCAATTAAATTTCCATCGAGTGGTTACTATCGTTTTCGAGTCAAAGCATGGTCGACTGCTGGTCCGACGGGCGCTCGCTTAAGAATAAACGATGAAGTGCAGGGTGATATTAAGGTCCCCAGTCAAGATCCCGAATTGTATGAGCTGGTGACATTCGTCGAAAAGGGCACTCATCAGGTAGCTTGGAATATTCAACAGAGTGATTTCATTGTTAGTAAACCGAATTTGGAGCCAGCGCAGTTTCCCAATACCAGCTATGATTTGCGTCCTGAGCAAAACGTAACGGCGAAACACAAACACGCCGGACAACCTATTCCGCCTATGAACCAGTGGGGTAACGTAGTCACCAACCGAGCGATGGTAAACCACCCTCGGTTGGCAAAAATAGATGGTGAGAATCAGGAAGTGACTCGTCTTCGTGAGGCAGTGAATAGTCGCTATTACAATGTTCAACGCCCAATAGAATGGTTGCGTCTACATGGTCCTCAGGGAAATCGTGGTGAACTGCAGCGATTTAAGGGATATGTGAACGAGCGAACAGTGATGCTCGAAGAAGCCAAGGATTCATTAGCCGGCGCGCTTGATATTTCAATCGACGACCTGAACTACCAAATCAAAGAACAGAACGAAGAAGCATTAGCTGATAATAAAATCATTTTGGCTTCCGTCGCGAATGTCAAAGCCCCGATGCCACAACCGCAGCGTCCCGGTAGTGTAGCGATCGATTTTATCCGGATCGAAGGCCCCATTTCACTTGGCCCAGTGAGTGAAAGTCCTCGCGTATTTATAGCCGAACCGGGCAATGGTAAAACCGCATTACAGGCGGCAACCGATGTACTGACATTATTTTCCTCCCGTGCATTTCGTCGTCCTGTCACTCAGGAAGAATTAACGGCTTATTTGGCCTTGTTTGAGCGAGGGTACACCGAGGTGGAATCGTTTAAGCAAGCGTTGCGAATTCCATTAACGGCGATCTTGGTTTCTCCTAACTTTCTCTTCAAAGTAGAAGGGAATGGAAATGAAGAGGGCGAGTTTAAGCTCAGCGATTATCAATTGGCTGCGCGGCTCTCTTACTTTCTTTGGATGACGATGCCGGATGATGAGTTGTTTCAACTGGCAGCAAAACGGAAGTTATCCACACCTGATGTGTTGCGAGCTCAAGTTCGGCGGATGTTGAAAAGTGATAAGTCTCGGGCTTTTACAGGTAATTTTGTAAACCAATGGCTTGAGATAGGTGCCATTGGGAAAACGATTGGCCCAGACCCCAAAAAATTTCCTGAATTCGAAGGTGTTTTGCAACAGTCTGTATTGGATGAGCCGGTCTTCTACTTTGACTATTTGGTCCGAGAGGATCAGAGTCTATTAAATCTGATCAATTCGCGCGAAACTTTTCTGAACAAACCTCTGGCAGAACTTTATGGTGTCAAGGGTGTTGAACACGACGATTTGCAATTGGTTGTTTTGAAGGACCCTAACCGAGGTGGTTTGTTGGGAATGAGTAGTGTGCTCACGGCGACTTCGCTGCCCCTTCGTACCAGTCCTGTAAACCGAGGTAAGTGGGTACTGGAGACTTTATTGGGAGACGAATTGCCCCCGCCACCGCCCGATGCCGGGACTCTGCCTGACAATGCCGGCGATGTGAAAGGGAAGACTTTACGGGAGCAATTCGAACAACATCGAAATGACGTTGCCTGCCGATCCTGTCATCAACGTATTGATCCGATCGGCTTTGGGTTGGAGAACTTCGATGCCATCGGAAGATTTCGTCTGCATCAGGGTGGCAGACTGATCGATAACTCAGGAGAGTTACCTGATGGCAGGAAGTTCTCCGGTGCCAGTGAGCTCAAGCAAATCCTGCTGGGAGAAAAAGACAGGTTTGCTCGAAATCTCAGTGAACGTATGTTGAGCTTTGCTTTGGGGCGTCAGCTTCAGTATTTTGACGAAGGACCCCTACGACATCTCACCGCTACGCTTCTGGAAAACGACTTTTCACCTCAGTTGTGGATTGAAGAAATTGTCCTCAGCTACCCATTTGGAAATCAAAACAACCAGAGAGCGGTCGAAGCAGATGCTCCTGTCAGTCGGTAGCCCGGTGATCGGCTCATTCAATCGTTAGCTGGAAACTTCATTGTCATTTCCATTGCGACTACGCAGTAGCTTCGCTAATTCAGCAAAAAACTCTTCGATTTCCATTCGTCCGAGTTCTAAAGGTTCTGTACTTGTAAAAAGACTATCTAAATCGGACTCTAACCATCGTTGTGCCATGATGACCTCTTTTTATCTTGCGGACTAATAAAGCCAGTGTTGCCTGACTGTTATGAGTATCGAGGGAGGGTGTGACACATGAGGTCACGGCACCCGGATTTTTATTGAAAAAAGAGAACGGGCTTTCAATCAATCGATTATCGCTTATTTTCATTCTGCAAAAAACGATTACGAAAGCCGTTTTTCTAGCACAGCCGATCCTTAATTAGCCTCTTTTATGGCCACATTCAGTACTTTTCCATTTTCATCACGATGGATGAATGCAAGGCGGGTCACTCCGTCGATCTCTGGAGTACTAATTACTTGCAAGAATCCTCCTGAAGGTGGATTTTGCAGGTAATGTTGTTTGATATGTCCTTCCGGATCCGTACTCAACTCTTCTCCTGACTTACGGCCCGGTCGGCTATTCGCATCAACCAGAGCTCCCGAAGAGAATTCTTCCACGCCGGTGGGATCTTCCGCGTGATACTGCCAGTGGCGGTCCCCACAAATGAGGTAGAAGTTGTTGTCAATCAGCCCTTCGGCTTGTAGAAAGTCCAGAAAGACCTTCCGTTCATGTCGAAAGCCATTGAAGTTTGTATGATTATCAAACTTTCGTTTATCATCCGGACCGACCATTGGAGTAGGTGAAACCATTACCTTAAAGGTGGCATCACTTTCCTTGAGTGTTTTCATGAGCCAATTTCGCTGCTCTAACCCCCAAATCGTTTTTTCCGGGCCATCTTCCATGGCATTGTCGGTACGATGGATTCGACCTTCGACAAACCAAAGCTGCAGGTCTTTCGATACTCGGACAGTACGATAAGTCTTTGTTTTTTGATCTCCCATCGCTGCATAGGGGAGTTGCTCATACATCATGCGAACAGCCATTTCGACACTGGGCATGTGGTCACCGGAATTATCTCCATCATCAATACGATAATCATGATCGTCGACTTCCCAGTAGGTGGGCACATGCGAGAAGAGTGTCCGATATCTTGGTTGTACGAATTGTTCGTGCCACTTCTGTCGCATTTCAGCGATGGTTTCAGCCCTTGGGTCTTTGGGAGTGTCATAGTAGACATTGTCTCCGGTTCCTACGAAAAAATTAGGCTTTAGCTTGCTGATGGAAGCCAGCGCGGGATATCCCAGATGCTTGTCACGTCCCTGGTATGGTTCTGGCAAATCGGTATTGTTGTGCTCTAAGTGGATCTTTCTATCGATGCGATTGTCCCCATGGAATTTTGCGTAGTTCATACCCGTGACGACAACAAAGGATATGGGGGCCGCCTGGTCTTTGCCAGGATGCGTGCGAAAAACACCAGTGGGCCCAGATTGAAGCGTATCTTCATCAATTCCAATTTTGGTCTTTATGATATAGGGAGTGTTTGGTTTGAGGTTGTTGAAAATAACCCGAGCGATAAAGTCATGCTCGGCTACGGCCTGGACAGTTTGTTTTTCCACTGTCGTTAATTCGCCTTTAAAGCGTGGGCGGCGCAGGTCGACATCTTCAATCAATATGAATTTTACGATTCCCGCTCGACCGGTAACATCGCCATTGACCAGTTGGGTGGATTCAGTCAGTCGAATCTGGGCATGGATGCTGGTTGAGGTTAGCTCTCCCATCATGATTCCCTGCCCGGCATACAAAACTGGTTTATGTTTTTTGACTGGTTTGGCCCCGTTGACAGTAATGGTGAAGAGCGCGATCAGGCAGATGGCAATGGAAAATTGTTTGATCATTGTTGTTACTCCAGCGGTTGGGCGTTCAGAATCAGTCCTTACAATATAAGGCAGACAGCCATTCAATAAACCATCCAACACCTAAAACCGATCGACCACATTGAAAAAGACGACTTCCACACCAAAACGCTCAGTTAAACGAGCTCCGAGAAATCGCACGTTGACGCTGTCTCCGTCAGACAGGAAACAGCTGCTTGGATCGCTAATTACTGAATTACCAAAACGACGTCGTACTAAGCCGGTCACAGGTGTAGCCTGTGGTGATTTTCAAGACTGGGTTAAATACCTCCCGGTTCAGACTGTTGACTTACTTATTCTGGATCCTCCTTATAATCTGACAAAGACATTTGGAGCACTAAAGTTTCAGGCTCGAGCAGAAAAGACGTACACACAATGGCTACATCAGGTTATTGACCAATTGGTACCTCTCTTGAAGCCTACTGCTTCAATCTATCTGTGCGGAGATTGGCGAACATCACTGTCGATCATGGAGGTTGCCAGAGAGTTTTTTTACGTAAGAAACCGAATAACTTGGGAACGGGAGAAAGGGCGGGGAGCTAAGTCAAATTGGAAGAATGCACATGAGGATATTTGGTTTTGTACCATGTCTTCAGAATATACTTTTCATGTTGATCAGGTAAAACAACGTCGGCCTGTCATTGCGCCTTATCGTAATCCGGATGGAAGTCCGAAAGACTGGGATGAAAGTCACGGAGGCAACTACCGAGATACTCATCCTTCGAATCTATGGAACGATCTCTCGATCCCATTCTGGTCCATGCCGGAAAATACTGATCATCCGACTCAGAAGCCTGAAAAGCTATTGGCCAAATTACTGCTGGCCAGCTCGGATAAGGGTGACTTCGTCCTGGATCCGTTTGGTGGTAGCGGCACGACCGCTGTGGTGGCCGCGAAACTACACCGTCAGTATTTGTCGATTGATCTCAACAAGCAGTACTGCCTGTGGACTCTAAAACGTCTGGAAATGGCTAAACAAGATAAATCTATTCAGGGTTATCAAGACGGTGTTTTCTGGCAACGTAATTCAGGAAAATAAAATGCAACACGAAATGAAACTCGGACGTTATCGTCATTATAAAAGTAAAGAGTACACAGTGCTCGGGATTGCATTCCACAGTGAGACAGAAGAAACAATGGTCCTTTACAGACAGGAATACGGAGCACGCGACCTTTGGGTGCGCCCCTATGAAATGTTCTTCGAAAATGTAATAGTCGATGGACAGACAGTGGCTCGTTTTGCATATCTGGGTTCTTCAGATGACGAGTCAGTGATTAATGAAATGAAGAAGTCTGAGGAATCAGCTTAATGGCTCAATTCGCGAATGATTATGATTTGGTCAACGGGATTGAATTACATCAGGAGAATCCTGAGCACTTTCACATCCCTCACAATCTCATGAAAAAGTACCTTGCCGTAGGGCAATTTGTGGAATTGCGTATAGATTCTCCCAGATTTTCCACTCACCCCGACGCGCCGGAGGCCTGTGCCTGCCCGGTTTGCAACGGAGAGGCTAAGAAACCGATCATTGGACATCCATTTCCTTTGTCGTTGATTAATATTCAGAGCGATTCGATACCGTCACGAGGCTGGGGCGAGGATTTTTGGGTGCAGATCGTCTCCCGTAATGGTGATCAGTTAGAGGGTAGGGTCGATAATCAACTATATGAATCGAAACTACACGAAGTTCAATTCAACAGTGTTATCAAATTTACTCTTGATCATGTGTTAGCTGTTCACCCGATCCATAGGGAGCAGTTGGTGCTGGGGATGACGGCTGAGGAAGTGAAGGAATTCGCTGTTTGGCTTGGGACATTACGAGACGAATGATTCGTTGGGAAATGGCATTGCCTCTCACTAAACTCCCCTGGTTTCTGTGGACTGTTCGCTGAGCGGTATCCGAATTAAAATGGGGTTTCGGTAGCAATACCCAGATATAGCTTTTTCAAAATTCAATTTCCTGGATCCGGGTGAGCTTCATGGCACAATCTTCGTTTGAGACGCTTAGTAAAGAAGTCGATCAGTTAGGTCGGTTAATCGGCGATGTCATTCGTGAAATGGCTGGTGAAAAGGGATTTGAGTTAGTCGAGACTGTCCGCAAAATGATTCGGGAATTGCGTTCCGGGAATCGGGATCGGGAGCAGGAACTCGACAGAATTATTTCAGGTGTTGATAAAGAGCAGATAATCACGCTGACTCGGGCTTTTACAATTTTTCTAGAGCTTTCCAATCTGGCAGAAGACCGCCAGCGGGTTCGAGTTCTACACGACAGGAGACAACAGGCATATCCGGAACCTGCGAAAGAGACGATTCGCGCGATCATCAAAAGATTCCATGATCAGGGAAAAACAGATGAAGAGGTTCAGCGATTTGTCAATGATGCCCGAATCGAACTTGTGTTGACAGCACATCCGACGGAAGCCAAACGTCGGTCGATCCGCCGCCTTCTGAATGACCTAAGAAAGCTATTAGATTGTCAGGATACTTCGGAGTTATTGCCTTCTCAACGTGAAAGGGTTTCCAGTGAAGTAAAGGCTCAGCTTAGAAAACTCTGGCAAACCGATTTCATTCGCTCTCGTCGTCCGACAGTATTGCAGGAAGTGCAACGCGGTCTGGCTTACAAGGACGTGCTGTGGGATATCGTACCGCGTGTTGCCAATGACCTAAGACAGGCGTTGTTGGATTACTATCCAGAGGTTAAAAAAACGAATCCTCTGTTTGTCTATGGATCCTGGATTGGTGGGGACCGGGACGGGAATCCGTATGTGACGCCGGATGTAACGGCTCAAACTTTTGAATGGCTTCGTGAAGCAGCACTTGAGGCTCATCTCGGTCAATGCGAAAAACTGGGGCGGTCACTTTGTATCTCAGATAAGCACTCGGAAGCCGGTAAGATGATTCTTGATTCGGTGACCAATGCCAAGCAACGCTGGCCCGAATTGGAACCTCTGTTAGAACGCGTGCCACCACGAGAATCTTATCGCCAGTGGATACGTGTGATCTACTGGAGATTGTCTCAGACCGCAACACTCGGATTGGCTGATCAAGTGGCTGGTATTCCTGGCGCTTACATGTCAGCTGCTGAACTGCACAGCGATGTGACCTTGATTCGTAATAGCCTGAGAACCACCGGCAATACGATTATTGCTGAAAATGAAGTGCAACCCTGGCTGGACCAGATTAGGATTTTTGGTTTCCACATGATGCACCTCGATATTCGACAGGATTCCAGTGTTTATGCAGAAGTGATTAACGATATCTGGAAGGCAACAGGGCAGCATGACGCTCCGGAAAGTCTGACAGAAGAACAACGACAGGAGTTATTACTCAGTACACTAGGGAGTGAACTCACTGCTGATAGTTCGGTGTTCCAGGAAAATACGAATCGTACTCTTGAATTGTTTACGGTGATACGTCGTACAGCACGTGTCTATGGTATGGCTGCCTTAGGTGGACATGTCGTCAGCATGACTCGAACTCCAAGTGATTTACTGACCGTGCTTTGGCTTTGGAAGTGGTCTGAATCAATTGATGGCGGAGATGATTCAGATGAGTTGAGTCAATTGCCTTTGGTGCCGCTTTTTGAAACTATTGAGGATCTTCGTAACGCAGATGTAACTTTAACTTCCTTACTCAGTCACTCGGTTTATCGACAATATCTTGAGCAGCAGGGTAATAATCAGACTGTGATGATCGGCTACAGCGACAGCACAAAGGATGGTGGGTATCTTGCCGGGCAGTGGGGGTTATACAATTCACAGTCACGAATGGCCGGAGTGGCGGAAGAGTTTGGTATTAATCTTACCTTCTTTCATGGCCGCGGAGGTTCGTTGGGGCGAGGAGGTGGTCCGGCGGCCAAGTCCGTTTTATCCTTGCCTCAAGATTCGTTCAACGGGACGCTGCGTCTTACCGAGCAAGGAGAAATACTTTCCGATCGATATGACAACCCTCATATTGCCAGTCGGCACCTAGAACAACTTGCTTGGGCTGTGATTTCCAAAATCTCAGATGACTCAACGATGGATTCGTCTCCCTGGCGGGAAACGATGCAACAGCTGGCAGATCGTTCACGAGCAGGATATCGCGCATTGGTGGATCATCCAGGCTTTCCAGAATTTTACCGACATGTCACTCCAATAAATCAAATCGAAAAACTGCCCATCGGCTCACGGCCTTCCAAACGCCGTCAGGGTGATAAGGTTGAGAATCTACGAGCTATTCCCTGGGTTTTTTCATGGACACAGTGTCGCTGTCTGATACCGGCCTGGTTTGGGATTGGGGCAGCCTGTAAGCAACTTCAGGATGCGGGGGAATTTGACACACTTAAGAAGATGTATAACGAATTTACATTCTTTAAAGCGATCATTGATAATGCCGCCTTAGCTTTGGCAAAGACGAACATGCCTGTGTTCAGCCGATATGCCCAGCTTGGAGCCGGTCTCGAAGGTGGTTCAGAGTTGATCGAGATGATCGGCGGAGAATATGAAAATACACTTGATGTGATCTTGAAGCTGACAGGTTCTGATCAACTACTGGATAAAGTAGGTTGGCTGCAGCGTTCGATTGATGTACGTAACGGCTATGTAGGACCACTTAATCTTTTGCAGATCGAGTTAATGAAACGCTGTACGGCTGTCAGCGAAGATGATAGCCCTGAATATCTTTCTGATTTGGATTATCAGACTCAATTGACGATTAAGGGAGTATCGACAGGCATGCGAGGCACCGGCTAGTTAGCTGCCTAAGTAGGATTCACACGGAATCCTATGAGCGTTCGATGTGTCAGCCACGTTCCTGGGTATGATCGTGAGGTGGTTTTTTCCCTGCCAGTACGGCCTCAATAGCCTCTTCTGCTAATCCGTAGTCGCCCTGTTGGAACTGCCCCCAGTATTGAACAACGCTATTGGCATCGATGATAACAGTGGTGGTTGTCATTTTGGCTCCGAACAAATCTGCCAACCTTCCTTTCGCATCAAGTAAGACCGGCATTTTCAGATTCTTTTCTTTTAGCACTTTGGAAATCGTCTTCGCATCTTCACCTATGCTGGAATCTAATGCGAGAACGGCGACCTTGCCCTCGTACTTTTGGGCGAGTTCACTCAGTGGTTTATCAACCATGCGACAACTGCCACAGAAAGAACACCAGAATGTCAGTACGGTGACTCCACTGGAATTGCTTTTCTTATCTGATTGAATCGTCTGGAGAGTGGTTTTTCGTCCTTTGAGTGTACGCACTTCAAAGTTTGGTACTTGTTCTCCAACATGATGCGATTTGATATCCGTGTCCTTGGCCAAGATGGACATGTTGGTTATCAAAATTGCCACACCTGCCATGACACTTGTAAGTCGTTTCGCCATGGATTGATTCTCCGAGATTCGAACTAAACAACTGAGGATTCATTCATTGTAGTTCAATAATCGTCGTCATTGAAAACGAATTTAAATTCCAGAATGAATATCCAGATTCTGCGACTGAAGACGGGGTTTTAGATACAATAGACTCAGGCGAGTAATCTCGAATACTATTAGGAAAATGCCGGTGCAGAAAACTCTTCTACTTGCGGTCTTGTTCACCAACCTGACGTATGTTGCTCAGGCTGACGATGTGCTTTATGAGCGGGATGTTCGCCCAATTCTAAAAGCCCATTGTTTTCACTGCCACGGCGAAGAAGGTGTCACGGAAGCGAACCTAGACTTGCGTTTGGCTCGATTTATTTCCAAGGGAGGGGATTCAGGGCCAGCCATTGTTTCCGGCATGGCAGTTGATTCCATACTTGTCGATCGAATCGAGTCGGGCGAAATGCCTCCGGAAGACAAGTCGCTAA
The DNA here is from genome assembly GCA_002717145.1 of Planctomycetaceae bacterium. Taxonomy (GTDB): domain Bacteria; phylum Planctomycetota; class Planctomycetia; order Pirellulales; family Pirellulaceae; genus UBA721. Next base: position 18,275 of record PBCP01000027.1, read on the forward strand.
GTCGTTTGGAAATTGAAACGATCCGTAAGTGGATTGACCAGGGCGGACGGACTGCCAGTCCGGAACCTGAATCTATTTCCGAAGAGTATTTTACTGAAGAAGAACGTCAGTTTTGGGCCTTTCAACCTATCATTAAACGTGAAATTCCTCTCCTGAATTCCCAACGCGAACTGACATCACCTGTTGACTTCTTTATTCTCGCTAAACTGCGATCGAAGCATTTAGAGTTTTCAGAGAAAGCATCCAGAGAGACTTTAATCAGACGACTGTCCTTTGACCTTCTGGGGATTCCTCCAACGACTGAAGCTATCACCAAATTTGTAACGGATGATAGTCCGGATGCCTATGAACAGTTAGTCGATAGACTCCTCGCGTCACCTCAATACGGTGAACGCTGGGGACGGCACTGGCTAGATGTTGCCGGGTATGCTGACTCGGAAGGGTATGCGGATGCCGATCTGGAACGTGAGTGGTCTTATGCCTACCGGGATTATGTGATTCGTGCCTTTAATAACAACATGCCCTATGATCAATTTGTTACCGAGCAACTGGCGGGTGACGAGTTAGTGAACCACCCCTATGAAAACTTATCAGAGGAGGCTCGGCGTAAGCTTACCGCAACCGGTTTTATGAGAATGGCTCCTGACGGCACTGGTAGTAGTGGCGTTGATCAAATGGTTGCCAGAAACGAAGCGATTGCAGATAGCATCAATGTCATGACGACGTCCTTGATTGGATTAACTGTTGGATGTGCTCGGTGTCACAATCACCGCTATGATCCGATTAGTCAGGAAGACTATTATCGTCTGCGCGCCATTTTGGCTCCGGCGATGGACTGGCAGGCCTGGCGTGCGCCTTCGCAACGCCAGATAAGCTTGTACACCCAAAAGGATCGGGATGATAAAGCGGCGATTGAATTACGAGCTCAAATGGCCACGGAAAAGCGTCAGCAGGTGATCGAGCAGCATATCGACAGGACGCTTTATGAAGAATTAATCAAGGCACCGGATGACCTGAAGGAACCATTACGTGTCGCATACAAGACAGCGTCAAGTGAACGGTCGGAGCAACAGGCTGCCTTGCTAAAAGAGCATCCATACATTCAGAACATTAGCTCAGGATCTCTTTATCTCTATAGCCGCAAGCGTGCTAGTCGAGCCGATGATATCGTTGCGATAGCGGATCAACGTGAACAGGATGCCATCCATTCTGTGAGACAGCAATATCTTGCGTCTCTGGAAGATGAAGCAATTCGTACATCGCTGCAACAAATTCTTAAGGTGGAACAGCAGCAGCAAAATGCAGAACAAAAGGAGACGCTTACCGCACATCCGCCACTGACAGTTACAGCTGAGACCCTTGCAGACTTTGATAAAGAAGAAGCGGAATTGGTTGCTGAATATCGTCAAGCGGCTGAAGTGTGCCGAGAAACAGATGCCAGAAAAGAAATGGAGGATCTTCAAAAGGAGATTGATGCCATTCGGGCTGAGATTCCGCGAGAGTATTTCATTCGAGCATTGACGGAACCGAGAAATCACCAGCCGGTCACTTATCTCTTCAAGCGAGGCAATCATTCAAGCCCGGTGGAAGAGCCAACTTTGCCCGGTGAAATGGAAATTATTCGCTCAAAAGTATCAGTTGACATACCCGAAAATAATCCCGAATTATTAACCAGTGGGCGTCGTCTGGCGTACGCTCATCACCTCACCGATGATCGCCATCCGTTGCTCGCCCGTGTCATGGTCAATCGTATTTGGTATCACCACTTTGGTCGGGCGTTTGTGAATTCGTTGGGTGATTTTGGACAACTTGGAGAACGTCCTAGTCACCCTCATTTACTGGACTGGTTATCACGTGAGTTCATCGAGAGTGGCTGGGATATTAAACATGTTCATCGCCTGATCCTCAACGCATACACCTATCAGCAACAGTCGGCAAGGTCACCGTATTTGGATGAAATGGATCCTGACAATCGACTGTATGCTCGTCAATCAGTACGACGACTGGAATCAGAAGTCGTGCGGGATGCAGTCATCGCCGTAAGCGGCCAATCTAATAATTCCATGTTTGGTGAAGCAGTCCCAGTGATGGAAGACGGTGTCGGTCAGATTGTGCTGGGTAAAGAGAATCTAGATGGTGAACGTAAACCAATCCGCGGGGGAGGGCTGGGAGCTGAGGAACATCGTCGAAGTATCTATGTTCAGGTTCGACGTAGCCGTCCATTGGCTGTTCTCGAAACATTCGACGTGCCGTCGATCGCGCCAAACTGTACGAGAAGATCTGATTCAAACGTTGCCCCGCAGGCATTGTTGTTGATGAACAGTGACTTTATTGTGAAGTACTCCGAGCTCTTTGCCGCTCATGTACAGCAACACGGGGGCACCACCGTCAAAGAGCAGATTGACTATGCCTGGCAGCGAGCCTTTGGACAGAAGGTTTCAGAGGAGCTGTCGGATGAGCTTGCGGAATTCCTCGCCCTGCAGCAGCAGGAGTTACAGCAAGGTGATCGTAATCTGAAGGCGGATGATGCCGAAACTACTGCTTTTGAAATGTTATGTCAGGCGTTATTTGCTTCCAATCAGTTCATCTACGTGGATTGAGAAAAGGTCATAGTCCATTGAATACCATGAACCCGAATCAACAAGTTCAGTCAACTCGCCGCCATTTCTTATCGAAAGTGGCAATGGGAGGGATTCCTTTGTCACTGGCATGTCTGGCACAGAAAGCTGCACACGCCGAACCAGTGAAGCCAAATCTGGGCTTACAGAGTTATGACCTGACTCCTAAGCAGACGCATTACGAACCCAAGGCTAACGCCATGATCTCGATGTTCATGCAAGGTGGGCCCAGTCAGATGGATTTGATGGATCCAAAACCGATCCTGAACAAAATGCACCTGGAGAAGTTTCCGGGGAAAATAAAGTACGATAACGCTGCCGAAGCAAGTTCGCGGATTATGGGAAGTCCCTATAAATTTTCCAAGCATGGTGAATGCGGTACGGAGATTTCTGAACTCATGCCGGGGTTAGCTGGAATTGTGGATGATATTCTCGTCATTAGGTCCATGCACACAGGCGTCAATAACCATGGTCAGTCAATTCATGCGATGAACAGCGGTCGCACTCAAAAAGGACGTCCTGCTCTTGGAAGTTGGTTAACGTATGGATTGGGAGCAGAAACTGATGAGTTGCCGGCGTATGTTTCGCTGACTGATCCTCAGGGGTTGCCGGTCGAAGGTGTGCTGAACTGGTCGAACGGTTGGTTGCCATCTCTGTTTCAGGGAACCGTGATCCGTCCTGTTGAGCCCAGGATTCTAAATCTCAATGCCCCTTCTCAGTATGTCGGAAAGTCCCAGGAGAACTTCCTGAATTTGGTACGTCGGCTCAATGAAAAGCACAAGCAGCAGCGAGAACGTGAATTGGAGTTGTCGGCTCGAATCTCAAACTATGAACTTGCCTATAAGATGCAGTCGTCGGCTCAGGAAGCTTTAGATATCAGTCAGGAATCTAAGGCCACTCATGAAATGTATGGCATTGGAGTGAAGGAAACCGATGAATTTGGAAAACGCTGTCTTATAGCACGACGCCTTGTAGAGCGAGGCGTTCGTTTTGTTCAATTATTCACCAAGAATCAATATTGGGATCATCATGGATCGTTGCAATCCCGTTTGCCCGCTTCGTGCAGTAAAGTCGATATTCCAGCCGCTGCTTTAGTCAAAGATCTAAAGCAACGCGGGCTACTTGACTCAACGGTTGTACATTGGGGGGGCGAGATGGGACGACTGCCTGTGATTCAAAATGACACCGGTGTTGCCAATTTTGGACGCGACCATAATACGTATGGATTTAGTATGTGGGTTGCGGGCGGTGGATTTAAGGCTGGAGCGACTTACGGAGCTACGGATGAATTCGGCCATCATGCGGTTGAAAATGTCGTGAACCATTTTGACTATCATCGAACGCTATTGCACCTGTTTGGACTTGATGCCGATGCTTTGAAGTTTAAGCAAAACGGCCGCGAGCAGACGTTGCTGGACGGACAGCCCGGGAAGATCATCGAGGGATTACTGTCTTAGTATCCTGAATTGAAATCAATGGCACTTATCTAGTTGCAAAACCGGACGCTAATCAGGTTTGATGGGAGGGTGCTGTTGGGCAGCACTGTAATCGCGGTCTTCGACGCGAGGGTGGCCAAGGGGGCCATAAGTGCCAAATTCTTCACACTGGTTGTGCCCTAATACAAATTCAACATCGATTCCGGTTTCACTCACAGTGCAACGGTGATAGCCGAACCGAGTGTCAATTTCGTTCCAGCGGTCGGTTAGTTGAGCCGTGTTGCCTGCGGCCTGCGTCCGGTAGATACGGATTCCATCGAGATGCTGAACAGGGCGGGCGGTGTGTACGTGACCGCAAAACAATATCTCCACTCCGGCTTGTTGTAGGAATTCCCATATGCGTTGTCGATGAGGTGGCGAGATTGAAAAATACCAATTGTCATATTCTTCTTCGTCCGTAAGGTCCCAGTCGGGTTCGTCAGGGTGTTCCATGAACAGCCAATAATGCATGACGGCGACGTGGTGCTTGGTTTTCTCGAGCGTTGGCAGGGATTCCATGAATTTCCAAAACTTATGTTCCTGAGGTAATCCCGAACCTGCAACCGCAGCATAAAACCCACTGAAACGCACGTCTTTGTGGGTAAAGGTCCAGTTGATGTCACCGTATATCTGAGCAAAGAGTTCAAGGCGTTCGGCCGTCATATTCAACTCAGGATCATACCACCCCAATCCCAGAGGGTCCCATCGCTTTTTAGCTCCGTTGACGGACGTATGTTTGTTTCCCACGTCCATATTTCCGGGGATTACATGAACAGGGAATGGAATCGAAGCTAAATCTTCAGCGGCTTGTCGTAACTCGAATATATGGGTTTGGCCATCCCGTGTTAAATCTCCACCGTGTAACAACAAATCGGCTGATTCACCTTTGATTTGAGACTTAATCGCAGCCCAGCGTTGATTTATTGCCGGACGGAAACGATATGAGCGAGGAGTTCCCATATGGCTGTCGTTGACGTGGAGAAAGGACCAGGGAATGAGTGACGAAGAATTCATAGGTAAGTTGACTTGGTCAGTCGTTGGGTTGGCTACTTGAGTCCGGGTTTATCCATCGATGATAATAGTTAGTCAATAGTCTAGTACATCTTCATTCGTTTGTGGGGCACACTGTGAGTATGAAAGCTCTTTACACACTTTTCTTCTTCTTTGTCACGGCGATGGTTTCGACTGCGGAAAAACCAAACATTCTTCTCATCGTTGCCGATGATCTGGGGTACAGTGATTTGGGGTGTTATGGAGGCGAAATTGATACACCTCATCTGGATGATCTGGCTTTTCATGGTCTCCGTATGACACAGATGTATAACATGGGGCGTTGCTGCCCGTCGCGAGCCAGTATTCTTACTGGCCAGTATCCCCACCGGGTTGGACTCGGACACATGATTAAAGATATTGGGCAACCAGGATATCGTGGTTCATTGGCGGACGACGCTGTGACTTCGGGACAACTCATGCAAGCCTGTGGCTATCGCACCTTGCTTGCCGGGAAATGGCATCTCGGAACGCCTGACCCGACAAAGCACGGGTTTGAGCAATTCTACGGAACAGTAAAAAGTGGCCGACACTATTTCGATCCCACTCTGTTGAATCGCTTCCCGCACGATCTTGATCCGATTGAATACAAACCGGGGGCTTTTCATGCTACCGATGCCACAGTCGATCATGCCCTTGAGTTTCTCGAAATGGGTCGCGAAACTCCGGAAAAGCCATGGTTTCTCTACCTGGCATTTAATGCACCTCACTTCCCCTTACATGCCTGGCCAAAAGATATTGAAAAATACAAAGATCGATACCATGTCGGCTGGGATGTAATTCGTGAGCAGCGATTGCAACGCATGAAAAAACTAGGGGTTATCGCAAAGAATTCTAAATTGTCGCAACGAAGTCTTTACTGGGATTGGGGAGAAACTGAACCTCTGCGTAATCCGGCATGGGAGACCTTACCGAAAGACCGTCGTGGCGATCTGGCCAGACGAATGGCAATCTATGCCGCAATGGTGCATCAGATGGACCGAAACATTGGGCGTGTTGTTGAAGACTTGAAAGCTCATGAGGAATTTGAAAATACGTTGATTATCTTTATCTCTGACAATGGTGCCTGCTATGAATGGGATCCGTTTGGTTTTGATGTTTGGTCCAGCGGAAATAACAAACTGCATTGGGGTGACCAACTGGAGCTCATGGGGAATGCTGATAGTTATCACAGTATTGGATCAGGCTGGTCTAATGCTTCTAACACTCCTTTTCGCCTCTATAAGCATTACAGTCACGAAGGTGGAATTTCGATGCCAGCTATTATCCACTGGCCAAACGCGGAATTGCCGAAGGGCAAAGTAATTGACAGGCCGGCGCATATCATCGATTTAGTTCCGACGATGTTAGCAGCCGCCCGAGCGGACTATCCTCAGAATTATCAAGGGGTACCTACAATGCCGTTGCCTGGTGTTAATTTATTAAACTTATGGCAGTACGGCCAAGTGGATGAGCCACTAAGTAAACGGGCATTATTCTTTGAACATCAGGGAAGCCGTGCTGTTCGTGAAGGAGACTGGAAACTCGTTGCTACAAGAGGAGAGCCATGGGAGCTTTACAATATTATGAATGATCGAACAGAATCAAAAAATCTTGTGAAACGTCATCCGGTTATTGCAAAGTATCTGGCAGCCAAATGGGATTTGTGGGCAGAGCAGAATCAGGTCACTCCATTGCCCAAAAATCTGGGTGCGGACTACTTAGCACCATTAAAGTAACTAGAGGTCGTTATACGATGAAAATTGACGAAATTGCCAGATAGGTCATATAGCAAATGTTCGTCAGTATCGTTAGTTTTTTACACCACCGCTTGACGTGTCCTTGCGAAAACTCAAGGGAGTCAGAGTTTTCTTCACTGGTAGAAGATGGTTTCCTTTAAGACGTTCCTGATCGCGGGCTATATCGAACCAAATTTCCGCCATTTGTTTAACCCTGCTAGGATGTTGAGATGCTAAGTCTCTCATCTCGGTACGGTCATTCTCCAAATTGTATAACTCCCACCGCCCTCGTTTGGCCGAGACCAGCTTCCATGGCCCAATACGTAAAGCCCGGTCTGAACCAAAGTGAAAATACAGAGTTTCGTGTCCTTCGCGTTCCTGCCCCTGGAATATTGGAATTAGGGACTTCCCTACTAGTGGATCAATTTTACGCTGTCCGACCTGTTTAGGATAATCGGCATTGGCGATATCAAGAAAAGTAGCCATAAAGTCGACCAGGTGAGCAGTTTGTGTCGTGATTGTGCCAGGCTTCATTTGTAAACCTTTAGGCCAATGGGCTATCATCGGTGAACAAATTCCACCTTCGTGCTGATTCTGTTTGTAGAGTCGGAAGGGAGTATTACCAGCATTCGCCCAACTAGCATCATAGAGCCAGTAGGACTTAGGATCCCACGGATCTTTAAAACGTCCCTGTGTTCGTTCAAAGGGGCAGGCGCCGTTATCACTGCAAAACAGAATCAGGGTATTTTCTAACACGTCTTTTTCTTTGAGATGATTGACGACTCGTCCAATATTCTGATCTAGTAAATCCACCATGGCTGCAAATACGGCCATTCGTCGGGCTTCCCAATCTTTATCCTCACTGGTAAGAGATTCCCAGGCAGGAACATGATCCGAGCGTTTACTGAGTTGGGTATTGGGTGGGAACAACCCAATCTCGAGTTGTTTGGCAAATCGTGTTTTGCGAAGTTCGTCCCAGCCATTGTCGTAATTCCCTAAATGCCTTTTGACATCTGTTTCAGGAGCCTGCAACGGGTAATGGGGAGCATTGAACGGCATGTACATGAGAAATGGTTTTTGGGAATCGATGCCTTCGTTGATGAATTCAATGGCAAAGTCAGCAATCGCATGCGTCGTGTAAAATGGGCGGCCGTTCAGGGTTGCCGGCACTTCATAAGGATTCCCATTGAGACGAAATGTTTCATCACCCAAAAAGAAATTGGTCGCGCCGGACAGGTGACCCCAATAACGGTCAAAACCAAAGTCTGTGGGTTGCTTACTTAAGTGCCACTTTCCAGACATTGCTGTAAAGTAACCAGCTTTTTTTAAGACTTCGGCGATCGTGGCTCCCCTACTTAGAGATTCACCCCCTGCTTGATCACAATAGAGTCCGGTTAGTAGTGAGACCCGAGAACTGTGACATTTTGAAGTGTTGTAGAACTGAGTAAACCGTAGTCCATTGCCGGCTAGTTTATCCAGATTAGGAGTGGGAATTTCAGAGCCATAACATCCAATGTCTGAGAATCCAAGATCATCGGCCATGATGAGCAGGATATTAGGGCGGTTGTCACTATACGTAATCAAATTGGAGGTAAGGACAATTAGCAAGGCTAAGAACATTCGAAACATTTTCTAGCTCGTAAAACAGAGGTGTTGATTTTCTATGACGAGACTCATTATAAGCCATGTTATTCACACAGAAAGGCATTCGGGTTGCACTAAGAGGAATCAGGTAATGACNAAATTACAGCATGATATAATCGACCTCAAATTCTTGTTCTAACATTTTAATGTATAACCTTGAGCACTTAATCCATGGGCCCACAATACAGACTGAGATCGCTTTGGTTTTTGCTGTCAATAGTGATCAGTATGCACTTGCCCGCAGCGATCGCGGCACAGTCTTTACCTAAGCCAGGAATTGGATTGCTGATTCCTGCTACAGATTTGGAAGTAGTTCGCGCGAAAATTACGCAGGAGCCATGGGCAAGTCAATTCTCCAGAATCAAAGCAAAGGCGGATGAGTTACTTCAGAAGTGGCCGGAGGATAAGCAAAAAATGGACGATCGTTTGGAGATGATTCTGGATTTGACGATCGAATTTGATGCCGTGACCCAAGATGAAGGTGCTCGTGAGATGGCTAAAACCTTGGCAACTCATATGCAAACACGTATGACGCCCGCCGCTTTCGTATATCTGCTCACTGGGCATGAGCGATACGCACAGGCTGCATTGGATGTTTTGGAGACAGCAGCTCGTGTAAATCGCTGGGGTTGGTTTAACTGGAGCGGAGCAGCGATGCCTCAAATTCATGCCGGAATGTATGCACGCAATAGCGCATTTACGGCGGATTTTATCTGGTCTGCACTGAACGATCATCAACGCACACGTGTGCGGGATATTTTGGCGGAAAAAATCGTAGAGCCTTACTTCCGCTTAGTTTTACATACGCCGGCAATGGGGTTACATCATCTGAGAAGTAAGAATCAGGGGAACAATGTGTTTTCAGGAGCACTTATAGCTAGTCTCGTCCTGGGACAGGAGTACCCAGATTTTCAGAGATGGTTTTCAAGCTACCTCCAAACTTATCATTGGTTATTAACACATGATATCGGCTGGGCAGGACAGGGCCTCGAAGCCGGCATGCCGGGATACTGGAGTGTCTCGATGCAGAACCTTTATACGGCTGCCGTGTGTTTGAATAATGCTATCGGTGTGGATTTGAGGAATCATCCTGGTTTTGAACAGGCTACGTTTTACCCGATCATGCACGAATCCACAGTGCCACCGGTCGGGATGTTTAAGAAGCCCATTGATACAGAACATCAGGGAATTAGCGGCGTGATTTCTGGCAAGCCAATTGAGTTGCCGGGGATAGCATCCGGAAGTGCCTGGTGGTACGATTTTGCCTATCGAAATCCGAAGTCGGCGGCAGCGTATTTTATTAATCAATCCATGGTGCAAGTCAACGAAAAGAAAGAATTCTCGTTTGCCACCCATGATGCTCATCAGAGCGGACACGCTGAAATTATCACTTTACTGTGGACTCGTCCGGAAGTTTACCAACCAAAGGTAGCCAAGCCGCTAGAGCTATTTAAAACCACGGATCGAATGAGCATGATTCGAAGTGGCTATGGCATGGGGCATACCTACATGTATGTAAACGGTGATATCTTTCTCTCATCACTCGGCGAAATTCTGGGAACATCCTCTGGTATGTCATGGCATTATAAATGGCACGGATATCAGGCGGCGGAATCAGGTGTGATGACCGAAGGTGAACCGTTAGCTCCTTCCATGAAGGTGAATAGCAGTTGGGATGGAGAGAAGCTATCTATCATTCATTCGTCGGTGGCTAAAAGCAATATCCAGTATTACAAGCCACAAGGACATGACCTGCTTCCGGAACACTATCAACGCCGCGATCGCGATATCGTCTACGTCAAAGACAACCCCGGACGGGATTACTTTATCATCCTGGATCATCTTGAACATGACACACCAAAATTTCATGGCTGGCAATGGCAAACCTGGAATCACGTGCATGCCAATGATCTTACAAACGGTGCGGAGTATCAGCAGATCAATCCAGGGTATGTCAGATTAAAACGTCCCAATGCCGATTTAGGGATTCAGATACTTGTTCCCCGCCAGGTCGAATTCGAAATCGAGAGTGCTCCGGGGCAGCCTAAAGTGGCCTATATGTACGATCACAATCTGCTCACATTACGAGCCATGGCCGGGCACTACGAGCCAACCGATGAAGAGATTTTCTTCGTGCATCCTAAGTCATGGCAAGGTCAGGGCAAGGTGGTGTTTCCGAGTGAATTAGAGGAGTCACACCCAAAGTCGGCCTATTACGTTCGAGGTAAGAAGGCATTAGTGGAAAAGCAGGGTGAAAGTTTGAACCGTTTCGAAGTGCCGGCATTGTTGAAGGCGGGACATCGTTATCGCATGAAAGTTTCCTACAAGAAAGATGATTTAGCCGTCTACGAAAATCTTGGTTGGAAAATCCCGTTAACGCTGCTTGATGCTCAGGGCAACGTAATTGCAAAGTGCAGCGAAGCCTACAACATACCTGACGCTTTGAGCCTGCGGGATAATCGTTCACTCACAGGTACGACCGACTGGATCGAAACCGATTACGTCCATTTCAGTGTTCCTGGGCAGCGAGACGTGGCGGTGTTAAGAGGAGAATTGCTCGCAGCCGAATACTCACATCCTCCGAATCATATTCACGACGAGTCGATCCTGCAATTGGGAAGCCTGACCATCGAACCCTTAGGGAAGATTCCGGCAAAGAAGACTCAGACGTTTGTAGCGTTGTTGAATCCGTTGAGAAAGTCAGATGAATTGGTGCAGGCCGAAGTGGATGAAATCGAAGGTGCCACAGTGATTAAAATCCCTCGTGGCGAATTTGAAGCTGACTGGATCGTAGTGGATGCGGCCAAACCGATTACATTTCAATGGGGAACAGTCGCTGCCGAGTTTGCCTGGTTCAGGATCACAGATGATGAAACGATTGAACAGATTTATATGCGTAAAGCGGCATATCTGGCTTTGGAAGGACAAGAGATTTTTAAGAACTCTGGCCCTTTGGATTTAGCTCTAATCATGAACAGTGTTGGTCAGATTTCTCATGTTCGCGCATCTGTGGATGGGGCGACCGAACTGACAATGTTTGGCAAGACGTATCCCCTTGGTAATGGGATTCAGGTCGCAGATGCAAGCCTTCAATTTCAAGCAGATCCCGCGGCGGTCACGCTGGAAAGTAATACAGTTGCTAGTCAGCAACAGTTACAAGAGGGGCTATCGCTGGTTTTAGAGGCTCATCGCACTAAACGTGATGAATCATTGGAATTAAATCTGGCCCGTGAAGCACGCGTGACTGCATCGGGTAGTCGGGCAGTGCGTTTTTCTCCTTATCTAACCATTGATAACAAGACGTCCGAGTACCCGATCAATGGGAAACTGGATTACACACAACAACCGATTGAAACGGCGTCATTGGGAGGATACGGTTTGGGGAAACATCCGCTGGTAAGTGACCAGATGGCAAGTTTTCCGTTTTACATTCCTCCGACTTACTGGTTACTCCCTTATCAATCAAAGGGTTGGATTGAATATGAGTGGAAGCACGATAAGCAAGTTTCTGAGGTCCGTGTATTGAATACCGCCAATGCAGGTCTGAATGACTTTGCCACCATCGATTATCGGATCGAGTTGCGTGATGCAGATGATCAAACTCTGGCGACTGCAAGCCGAAGATTTGGTAAGGTATTTGATCGTCCCTTCAAAGCAGCATTCAAATATCCAGAGTATTTTGGCAAGTATAGCGACACATTTGCCGGAATGCTTGAACCGGGCGTTCCAGTGCCGTTTGGAGATGGTTGGCAAACTACCGAGTTTAAGGCGGTACAAACCCGGAAAGTGCGAATCTATATTGATTCCTATTGGGGGTTAGGCGGAGGACTTAATGAAGTCCAAATTTACTCTAATTAAGTGAGCCACTTAACGAGGGCTAAGTAGATAGCCCAGTAAGTCTCTAATTTCATCTTTGGTTAATACGTTTAACAGCCCGGTGGGCATTAACGACGCTTTGGATGGAACGACCTCTTCGATATCTTTTACCTGAAGGTCTGTTCGAGCAAAGGGACGAAAAGGGTCAGTCCGCACAGAGTATCTGCCGGAGGATAGGTTGACGATCTGGCCTGAGATTTGTCGACCATCTTTGAGCACAAAGGTGGATGCCTGGTATTGATCAGAAATGACTTTGTCAGGTCTTAGGATGTGCTCCAGAATGATATCCGGGGAAAATCGTCCCGCAAGGCCGTTGAGGTTTGGCCCAAGTACGCCTCCGGCATTATCAATCCGATGACAATTGTCGCATCGTACTTTACGAAAGGCTATTTTTCCCTTGCTTATATCAGCCGATTTCAGACTGTCAGGCTTGGTTAGTGGTATAAGTTCTGTAAGTGTCCAATTCCGGATGACAGGTAAATCTGGCAAATTCCCTTCGGCTTTTGGGAGTTCCAGTGTGCGAATTAGTGTCTGGAGTTCTTCGCTCTGAGCACGATATTTGCGATGTGCGACGGCTCTTAGTTCAAAAGGATTAATTGCGACTGTCAATTGAGACTTTTGACTTTCCGTAAAGTCGTGAATACCGATGTCCATGAGAATGGAAAGGAAGTGTAATTGAGTCATCAGTGATTCTGCTTCCGAGATGGAATCCAGAGTACGTTGTGTGTATCCAGCGGGCTGAAATTGGCTCAATAGCGAAGCCAGTTCTTTATTGATATTGTTCGACTCGTCGGGGTAAAGCGGATTTAGATATTCAACGATTTTTGCCTGGGTCGGTTCTGAGGGAAGTCCCATTCGCTCCATTAGAATGGAAAAAACTCTCAGACTTGTAAGTCGTTGTTGTTCGGTCAAAGAATCCCAATTTAAGGAAGTCAATTTTTCGTAAGCCCGGAGCTTTTGTGAGGGTGAAGCGTGACGAGCAAAGGCCGTTAAGCCTTCGAGTAGAATGGTCTTATCTACTTGAGCAAATACCTGGTCACTCCAAATCTCCAGAGGCTGGTGTTCCAGTACTGTTCGGGCAGCATAGCGAATGGTCCTGTCGTCTGATTTCAGGGATGATGCAAGTGTGCTGAAATCAATGAGATTATGTTCGCCGGTTAGGTCGCTTAGACTTTTTCGTAGTTTAGATTGTCTGGTGGGTTCAGCCAGCTTAGCCACTGTAGTCGGCTCTGTATGTGATATTCGGTAAATGTTGGATGGATTACCACGACCACCGGTAGAGTAATAAAGAGCTCCATCATGTCCGACTACAATGTCCGTGACAGCCATAGGTGTGCCGCTGGCGAAGAATTCCCACTTTCCATGATAGGTCGCTCCATCTTGTTCGAGATGTACGGCATAGATTCGTCCATAACTCCAGTCACAGGCATAAAAGGCTTCTTGGTACTTGAAAGGAAAGTGAGTACCGGTTCCAAAAATGACGCCTGTGGGAGATCCCGGTCCGATTTCCAAAGTCGGTGGAAGCGTATCAGGATAATAGGGCATCAAGTTTTCGGGACTTTGCCGCCAGCCGTAATCCGCTCCGCCGATCAGATGATAGACATTGGCCGGCCGGTACCAGGGCAACCCCATAAATCCTTCATTGTCCGAATCAAACGTAAACAGATCTCCTTGTGAATTAAATGCCAGGTCGTAAGCATTCCGCAGCCCGTGACAGAACATCTCCCTTATTTTTCCGTCAGGTGAAAATCGCATGACCCAACCTTGTCGTGCTGGTGGTTCAAAGGATTCGGTCTTCCTGATCCCGGGAATCAGATCATGGTTGAGGTTTTCGGGTGTGCCTGTGCCGTTCCCGGCAATCAGGTAAATCCAGCGATCTCCGTGGCCTTTTTGCTGCAATTCCTTAGGTAACGCCGGCCCGATAACAAGCCCGTGTGCGCCATGTTCTCCCCGGCCTGGAATAGGAATAATTAACTCAGGATCAGTAAACGAGCCTTTACCGTCCGTGTCTTTCAGTCGATACACTCCCCGCTCACCATCACCATCTGTTTTCACGATATATAGATGCTCAAACGTATAAAGCAGGCCGTGAGCACCACCGAGGTTCATAGGGATATTGTGAATACTTGTTATGGAAGGATTTTGATTCAGGTCACCCGGGATGATTCTAAACAATCTGTCATTTTGCCCACTGGCCAGTAAATGACCATTATCATCCACCGTGAGGCTGATAATAGAAGTTTGTTCATGAGGGAAAGAAGCAATGATCTCGGCTTTGAATCCAGGCAATACCTGAATGTCTCTTGCCGGCATGGCCACATTTTTAGTCGCAGCTTCTGTCAACGACTGGCTGATGCAACAGAGAGCGATTGTGATGTGAATGATTTTCCATTTTTTGGATAGGATAGCCATTCGGTTTACTCCGCTTCTATACAGATGAGCTCTTTAAGAGTACGAGCATAGAGACGGTTTCTTGAATAAGCGAGGCTTGAGAGAGTCCAGGTTTTGCCGGCTGGCCCCAGATCGCTGATGGACACAAGCGTTTGACCATCGAGTTTGCTACGATTCCAGTCCAATACATAGACCGTCCCGACCATAGTAGGTAGATACATATACTGTCCGACCACTGTGGGGCTTGCCGCTGAAACATGCCCCCAACCGCTACCGGCATTGCGTTTGTCCTGCGTTGCCAGAAAGCCATCTGCATTCTTCATATCATTGGTAATTGTCTTGTCATGTAGAATTTCCACTTCCTTGTTTTTAGTATTACGCACGATTTGAAGTGGAACCTGCAGGTATTCGACCGCATGGGTTAATAGATTAACTCGTCCGATATATCCGGCTTTATGCGAAAGAAAGTAGTGGTAGTCTCCGACCACAATATTGGTTTGGTATGTGATTGCTTTCTTAGCGGGTTGGAACTGCTGCCCTATTTGGGTTTTGAATTCAGGGTAACCAGAAGAAATACTAACGTCCTTAATAAGGGACACTCTACTTATTTCTTTGCCACTGTCTGGATTTAGTGTGATGTGATCATGAGCAATAAAGCCATAGACGCCTTGAGAATTAAAAGTGACGACCTGAGCCGATGGATATCCTTTAATTCCGGTGTCCCAGTCGGTGGATCCATCGAGTGCATTAACACGCGAGATTCCAAACGGTTCTTCGGGAGGCTGATGCCCTCCGCCACGTCCTGTCATGATCACCGGTTGAGAAGCTCCCAGGTATCCAAATGTTGAAGCCGCATGACAGCCTGTACCTGTTTTAGCGACCCAGTTAGTTTTTCCTGTTTCCAGATCAAACGCGTGAAGGTGGGTCCAGTATTC
>PBCP01000028.1 GCA_002717145.1 Planctomycetaceae bacterium
ATTCTTTCCAGCCAGCAGCAATAACGGATAAGCAAGTACAGTCGAATAGCGCAGTGAATGCATCCATCGCCCTCGGACTCCTTACGAAAAATGGCAATCTGTTGGAGTTGTCTCCAAAGGTAAAAGGGAGAAAGTCGTCTGCCGAATTCTTGAAAGAAGCTCTTGATGCGAGGGTGCTTGGCACGAAGGAAGTGGAGCCCTACTTATCACTTTTTTATAGTTATATGCTCGGTCTTAATGAGAAGGCATATGGTCGAAAACGAGAAGATTGGCCATTGGGTTTTAACCGTGACGTATTCGAAAATAGGCCTCAAGCAAACCAATTCAATCCAACAAAACTTACTGGCCTTCACAGATGGTTGGCTTATATGGGATTAGGGTGGTACGACCAAAACAAAGAATTTCATTGCAATCCGTACAGTCGAATAAGAAGGTGTTTAAGCGTTATCTTTAGTGATACAAAAAAACTCGAGTGCGTTGACTTTCTAAGTGCACTCGCAGAACATTGTCCTGAACTCGATCAGGGCAAGATATTCCTGGAAGCGAATAAAAACTACGACGGCAGCGCAAAAGAATGCACTTTAGGGTTGAGTGATGCCCTTGTCGATCTGCATTCCAATGGCTTCTTAAAACTACATTGCCCGAAAGACAGCGATGGGTGGAGCATTGCTTTGGCAAGTCCTCCGAGTGATGGGAAAACGTTGCTTTCTAATCGTGTTAGCCAAGTTGAGCTTGGAAAGGCAGGTGGTAAATGAATCGTCCTGCTGGAATTCCAATCTGCTGGAAGCAAGAATCTGTTGGTAAAGCGATCTCATACACCGCGAAGATTGATGAGAAGCAAACTCATTATTTCTTGGCGTGTCACTCACCAATGAGTGGGATCCAAGACGAAAAATCCAAAAGAAAGATTGCCGAGGAAGAACTTTACAAAAATCTGGTGACCTCTAGTCAGAGGGACAAGCAGGTCGTCATTTATGGCGAACCGGGGGCAGGTAAATCCCATCTGGTACACTGGTTAAAGCTTAGGTTTGACTACGGAGTAGAATTAGGTGAACTCAAAAAAATTGTTCCGGTGCTGATCGAACGTCGGTCAGGGAGTCTGAAGGACGCACTTACTCAACTCATCGAGCAATTGGGGAACAGCTTTCAAAAGTATCTCGATCCCGTTCAACAAGCTCTTGAGAATCTGTCGCATGCTACTGCTCGCCAAAGTCTTGTATACGAAATTTCATTAGAACTGGGGCCTCGTTGGACTGATCGAGGTCGAGAAAAACTTGATAAACGCTTGAAACATCTTGGTCAAGCATGTTCTTCAGAGGGTTTTGGCGGTTGGCTTCGTAGAGATGCAGGGGTTGTCGAGGAAACGATAAACCTGCTGGTTGAGTCAAGCGAGATTAAAGACCGCGAGGAGACGCCTAAGTTTTGCCCAGAGGACTTGCTTGTTAAAGATCGCTTTCGCACACGGCGAAAAAACTCCCAAGAAGTACTGGATCTAATTGACGAACTTGATGATAGCGAAGATCTAAGGAAACTTGCTGCTGACCATATGAACGAAGCATTAAAAAATGCGATCGGAGAAATGGTTGGTCTGTCCGGTGCAAATCTTCGCAAAGTTTTTGATTCTATAAGGGAAGAACTAGCGTTAGAAGGCAAGCAACTCGCTTTGTTTATTGAAGATGTGTCGGCGATGTCAGAACTGGATGTAGAGATTGTCAATGCACTCGAACCGCAAGACCGGACTGACTTGTGCCCTCTTATTGCAGTCTTGGGCATGACACATACAGGCTATGCAAAACTGCGTGATAATCAAAAACAGAGGATAGAATTTGTTTATCGTTTAGATGGGGAAACTACGAAGACTTGGGCAAAAGACCAAGAGTCACTCGCAAGATTTACAGCGAGGTATTTGAATTCTATTCGACTGGATGAGGGCGAGGTTCGCCAGATTGCAGATGACCGCCGTGCTTCTAAAGCAGACGTTTCTAGAAGTAAGTGTACAGAGTGTGAGGCCAAAGCACTCTGTCATTCTACTTTCGGCTTTGTTGATATTGATGGTGTAGAAATAGGACTGTATCCATTTTCACGAGCAACCGCCCCACGTGTTTTGGGTTAGATTGAGAGTGATGAAACTTCAGATTATTCTGCGAATCAAAGAGGCTTGCTAATTAGTTTGCTAAGTCCAGTTATGTCAGACGTTGAAGCTTTGAAGCAAAATAGCTTCCCTAATGGTTTGAGTTTGCCCGTGCGTGTCTCGGATCCGTACTATTGGACGGCATTTCAACAGCAATATTTGGGGAACTATAATACTGAGACTGATCGGGAGCGTATTCGAATCCTCGCTGGACTTTGGATCGATGGAATGGACGATGCGGACCACGCGGCCGGAATGCTTAAGCCTTATTTAGCACCTCTTCAACTGCCGCCGTATACCAAAGAGGCGATGAAAGTAACCCCCGCCCCGATTTCAGGTGAATCAAAAATCCCCGTATCACCTCAGC
The DNA here is from genome assembly GCA_002717145.1 of Planctomycetaceae bacterium. GTDB lineage: Bacteria > Planctomycetota > Planctomycetia > Pirellulales > Pirellulaceae > UBA721. The sequence goes on from PBCP01000028.1 coordinate 2,499, forward strand.
CAGCGATAAACAAAACAAAAGAGAAAGTGAAGGAATACCTAGATTCATTGAGTGCCTGGTACCAAGGCGAACGATTGAAAAATGAACGCTATTTTCGCAGTTTGCTATCCGAGTTGATCAAGAAATCAATTAACTGGGATGATTATTTACAACCGGCTCAATTTCTGCATAGAACATGGGATGCAGTTAAAAGCGTAAACTTTATTCTAATCGAAGGGCAAACTTCGTCCCCAGGACGTTTGAGGTTTGAATTCCCCCGAGACCAGTCGACTAGGAGTCTTCTAGAAGCGTTGTGTCGGTATGACAAAGAAGGTCAGAAAAAAAGTTGGGCATTTGAACTAGGCCAAACTCACAAACGAGTCGTTGCAAATTGGGTGCGAAACAACGAGGTCCGAGTAGTTGAGACGCTGACTCCTGGCGTTGACAGGTCATCGGCTATCAAGACGGCAGTAGAGTTTCTTAGCTTGTACCATACGGTGCGAACTCGGCGTAAGTTGCCACAAAAGTCTATCCCAGAATTAATAGACGTAATTTACAGTAAGGGTTGGGAAGATCCTCCGGTCGGGCTATCCAAGCTCTGGAATATAGTTTTGAAACAGTTGGACGAAGCATATCCACAGGTCCTAGATTTTCTTAAGAATGAATCGTCAGTAAGGCAAGGTAAGACCGGTCGTATAAATTTCATCTCACCTTTAGCAGTCTTGGAGAACGTCTCGGGGTTTAATGAAAAACCTCAGGTTTCAGAGTTGAGTGATGAATTCCACCTTGGTTTTTGGAAAACCAGATTTAGCGGATTGCCTACCAACCAGTTTGCAAATCTCTCACAAGCTATTGAAGAAGAGCGGTTGGAAATTACGAAGTTGGTTGCGAACGTAAAAGACAAGCTAGCTTCACTCGGGTTTATTAATGACGACAGCAAAGCTGATCTCATACAACTATTCGATCAACTTGTCGATCTTAACGAATCAATCAAGCAAGCTAATGTTGTGCTTCCGGACAAGGAATACGAAGACTTAGTCAAGCAAAAAGTATTTACAGAAACAAAAATGGAGATGGCCAACGCGTTGTTCAAAGCAGAGAAAGTGGCAACTTCGAATGATCCGTTTGATGTTTTGACATTCGATCCAACTGCTCTAAGGTTTTGTTGTCACATTATTTCGGTAATATCAAAGAGAGTGGCTGACTTGGACAAGGATATCCGTTTGCAGGAAGATGAAATCAAAAAGGATGGCGACCCTGAATTGATTTCAAAGCAAATGTTTGACGCATTGGGGCAGTTTGCGGATTTGAACGAAGGGATTTTGGAGGTGAATCATGTCAAAGATTCTTGATTTAAAGACGCGAATCGAAAAACTTCCGCAGTTGCAAAAACAAAAACTAAACAACGATAGGGTGATGTCGTACACCGAAAAGCTAAAGGACGCTTTCCGTGAAGTCATGTCTTCTGTAAAACGTCGCAACTGTTTTCTGGTGGTGTTTCCAAAAACCAAGCTCAAGAAAACGACTGACGCGGTTAAACAATCTAAACGGCAAGCTACAGGACTGATCGAGAAGCTAAAGGACGACTTTGACCAAATTGGCACGGCGGATACTGACAAGAAAATTACACGGATCGGTGAAAGGAATCACGACGCTAGTGACCAACTTCGGAAGGAGTGGAAAAAGCAACTCCTTGGGGAGTTGGAACCGTTAATCCCTCTGGTCGAGATTGTTAAAGAGGTGCAATTACTTGGAGTTGATGAAATCGTCGAGGCAATGGAGGAGGTGGCGTCAAAAGAGGAGACACCGCCGGAGTCAATGGAGACCGCTCGGCAAATTAAAGATGGCCTAACACTTCTTCGACAACGTCTCAGCGAACTCGATTTAGAGGGGCCTGGGGGAGAGTTCTTGAAAAATGCTGTAAATGGAAGGGCTAAAGCAAAGGATCTTTTGAAAAAAGAGATTCAAGAATTTCTTGACGAGAAAAACTTGTGGGATATTTTTAAGATCAACGTAGGATAACGTCACATGGAAGCATTTCCCTACAGATTCCTTTCCTTCTTGGAAACACGCGAGCAAAGGCTGCTTTCGTGGGGATTCTATGACGTTTCATTCACGGTAAGTGAGATTGAGTCCCTTTTGCAGAACGAAGGTGAAATTAGCCTCAAATCTCAGTGGCAGGATTTGGCCGAAGATGGTTGGTCGATGGAAGAATTCGTCGACGAAATGTCACAAGCGAACTTGCTTTTTGCAATAGGTAGTTCGCAAACTCGTTTTCGCACTCGCTTTGCAGAAACCGTTCGCTTGACTGCCCGGCTAAAACAGATGTTCAAAGATGACCAGTGGTCGACTGGTCCGAACCTGGTTTCAGACATCAAGCTGCACCTCAAGCCAAGGAGGTATCCAAAACGTGATCTACCGGCTAGTGATTGTTGGGGGTTAATGGAGGAACATGCTGTTCTCCCCGAAGCTCAACGGGCTCTTTTCGAAAAACTATCTTCAAACGCAACAGGCAAGGAATTTAGCTTTTCGGAATTTCAAAAGAACTCATTCTCTCATATTCTTTCGAAATATAACTCATCGGGCATATCGGGTTCGGTCATTTGTGCGGGAACCGGCGCGGGTAAGACAAAGGGATTTTATATTCCGGCTATTCTTGGAGCAGCCACCGAACTTAACGAGAAGCCATTTACGAAGATCATAGCGATTTACCCTCGTAACGTTTTGCTGGCTGATCAGTTTCGCGAAGCGTTGTCTGAAGTCCTGAAGTTGAACCAGACACTTCAGAATCAGGGATCGCGGCCTTTTCGTCTAGGTGCGTTGCTTGGACCAACTCCTTACGAAAACTGGTTTGAGAATCCAATTCCAGGCACTAATCAAACGCGTGTTGAGAAATATTGTAATTGGAGACGGGTTGGCAGAAGTGGGGATTTTGTCATCCCTTACCTGAAGTCTCCGTTGGATGCAGATGCTGATTTGGTCTGGCGAGAATCAGACAGGAAAGCGGGGCGCACCTGCCTCTACCGAAGTGATGGGACATCGTCGACACCAGATGTTCCTAATGGGATGTTGGCTCTAACTCGTGAAGAGTTGATGAAGTCGCCTCCGGATATTCTTTTTCTATCCTCGGAAATGCTAAACCGAGAGCTTGGTAATCCTAAGTGGTCAAAGACCTTTGGGATACGGGAGAAGAAGCTTACCCCACGTCTTTTGCTGCTTGATGAAGTTCATTCATACGAAGGAATTCAAGGAGCCCAAGTTGCTTGGATTTTACGACGGTGGCGGCACGCTACTCAAGGAAGAAACCTGCATGTGGTGGGGCTGTCGGCGACACTGAAACAGGCGCCAAATCATCTGGCACAAGTTGCTGCGATTAAAAAAGACGAGGTTGTTGAATTTACACCAAGTGATTCAGACCTTGAAGAAGAAAGTATGGAATACAACATCGCAGTCAAAGGTGATCCTTCGTCTGGAACTAGCTTGCTCTCTACTTCGATTCAGTGTGGAATGCTACTTGCCCGGTGTTTGACACCGGCCAATCACATTCCAAATAATTACGAAATCGATATTTCACCAGAATGTCTTTTTACTAAAAAGGTATTTGGATTTACTGACAATATGGATGTTGTTAATCGTTGGCTCTCAAACATGACCGATGCGGAACGTCAGCGATTGGCGAGATATCGTCTTCATCCAAAGAAGCGAATTCCGCAACCCGATCCATTTCCGTCGAACGATGAACTAAAAAGGCGAGAAGGCTTGGGGCAGATCTGGGACTTGCCGAGACGACTGGGGTATGAGTTAGATAGGCCAATTCAAGTAGGACGTTGTAGTTCGCAAGATCCTGGCGTATCAGCAAATAAAGACTTGGTGATCGCAACAAGTTCTCTGGAGGTCGGTTTTGACGACCCGCAGGTCGGTGCAGTGATGCAGCACAAACGTCCTATGTCGATCGCTTCATTCATTCAGCGAAAAGGTCGAGCAGGAAGAGTCCGAGGAAGTCGCCCATGGACTATGGTTGTTCTATCAGACTATGGAGGTGATCGTTTTGCGTTTCAAGAAGCCGAGCGATTATTCGAACCAGAATTGGACGAACTGAACCTTCCATGTCAAAACCAGTATGTCCTCCGTATTCAAGCTACTTTCTTTTTGATTGATTGGCTTGGGAGACGTGTTGGAAGAGATACCCCGTTTAACTATTTGAGACGACCGGCCAACAACTATACAGAACTCGCGCAAGAAAGAGCGAGAGATATTCTTGAAGACTTTATTAATCAAGGTGTCGAATGGCAGGTATTCCGGGAAGAAGCCGTACGGTTATTTGCAGGAAAACTAGGTCCTTTGACTGAGAGTCAGGTCGATAGTCTTTTTTGGGAACGGCCTCGCCCGTTGCTCCGGCAGGTTATTCCTTGTCTACTCCGAAAACTCGAAAAACAGTGGTTTTTTGCGGATCCACGTAAGGAAGGACACATTGAAAACAGAGGAATTTCTTACCCATTACCTGAATTTCTTCCAAGTGCAACGTTTGCAGAACTAGATGTAACTGAAACCCGTATCACGTTCCGACAAAACAATGGTCGGCCTAAGGATGATGAATTCCTTGATGTTAGCCAAGTGCTCGATGAGTCATGTCCTGGTCGGGCATCGCAAAGGTATTCGACGTTAGCAGATGCTCCAGCTTATTGGCATGAGTATTCCACGAATCTTGTTAACGGCAACAATTCAGTATCGGCTAAAACTTTGTATCCGAGTTGTATGGAGTTGGGCGTATTTGAAGGAGTTAGGGTGTTCCAGCCTGTTGCTGTATGTGAATCACATTGCCCTGACAATGTGAGCGACAGCAGCAATGGCTCGTGGAATTGGAGAAACAGTTTTCAACCCTTTGGAACCGGTTATGCGGTGCCTGTCTTTTCCGTTTCAAATTGGAAAAACGTTGTCGAATCAGTTACTGCTTTTCTGCATCGAGACCAATCAGGAATTAATGTGATTCGGTATGCGGACTCTTTTGACTTCGAAATCCGGAGTCGCGGTGAACAGATCATAGGAACCTGTGAACTTCACGGCAGTTCCGATGACGGGGGACCTAGTTGGCCCGAAGGTGTTGGCTTTCATCGGAAAGTAGATGGTATTCAAGTGCGTTTAGATTCATCGCATTTAGACGACCTTCCAAAGCTTCCTGAACATTTGACTGCTCGCTTTCGATCAGACTATTATCTTCACGTCATGAAGACCTCAGATGCGTTCCCGCACGAGATCAATGTGTTCTTGCGAGACTGGATTTGGCAAATATCATTAGCAATGCTTACGGCAACGGCATTGCGAAACGATTGTACCTTAGAGGAAGCTCAGCAACGCCTTGAAGGAAAGCGCCTCGAAGCGGCGGAACGCGTTATTGAAGCGATCTTTCATATTCGTGACCCTGGCATGCAAAGTCAGGAAGGACGTCTAGTAGAAAATATTAGAGCTATTTGGCGTAATGAAGATTGCGTCAACGTTATAAGGCAGTTAGAGCGTCTGCTTTGGGATAACCCGGGAACCGATTTCCACGAATGGGTTCGCGATCGTTACGTAGCAACCTTGGCTCAAGCTATTCGAGTAGCTTGTGTCGCGACTGATTTAGAGATAAATGAAAACGACCTATTCGTGGACGTAATCAAGACAGGCTCAGAAATCTCGGTTTATTTGACTGAGAAACAATCAGGAGGATTGGGGGTCATAGAACAAATTGCTCAACAACTTAGTACCGATCCGAGTCGTTTCCACAATGGAATTAGGCATGTTCTTGGGCATTGTCAGCGAGAAAGAACAACCGATTACTTGCGTTCGGTTGTAGAGGAAGTTCAGTCCAATGATTTACTCGCTCAATCGTTCAACGACTTTAGATCTGCAGTCAGTTTTACGGGCCAAGAAAAATCCAAATCAGCATTGCAAGTTGCTCTTTTTGAGAGTGGGTTTGACGCAACCAGAGAACGTTTCGTGTCACTCACATCCAATGTTTTGAAGCCCGGTAGCACTCATCAAACTGATGAGCTAATTAGAGACATGAACAACAGTTGGCATGAGGCGGAGTCTCGCTTGCAAGTGGGAATTGATTCTCGAGTTTATGCTTACTCAGCTATAACTAACACTGAATTCTCTACAAGGATTGCTGATCATTTCCAACAGATAAATGCTCAGGTCCTACCAACTCAAACCCAATTGTACAACGCAACAGAACGGTTTCTTTTGCCGATTTGTCCAGACAGTTGCCGGGAATGCTTGACCGCATTTAACAGATACAATGATTTTGGAATGCCATCCAGAGAGTTGGCAAATCTTTGGTTACGTTTAAATACTCCAACGATTCTAATTGCCAGTCCCGGTGATGATTGGTTGCCTGAGATTGTTTCCGAGATTGCGGAGTCAGGTTTGGTGGCGATCAGATTTCCGGTATCCATAGCGGACGCAGTCTTGAATCAACTGAATCAACTTTTTGCAACGGAAGTAGAAGTTGGAATACTTTTGTATCCGATTTCCGTACAAAGAGTAGAAAAGTCCGGTAACGACTGGGTCATCGTGCTCCAACTTAGGGATTTAATTCATGCTTAGCAGATATATTTGGTCCCACGAAGCGGTCAGTTTACATAAAGACCTGTTGGCATCTTGCTGCAGTTCTCTCCTATTGTCAACAACTTCGCGGCAACCGGTCTACTTTTCGTCACCTTGGATGTCAAATTTCGTCTTGTTTGCCAATCCGTTTAACGAGTGGGCAGGGCTTTTTCCAGATATTGCTAACCAAGTCGAGATCCATTTTGCCGAATTTCTGAAAAGACTGTCAAGCATCAGGCCAGTTCGATTAGTTCTGGTGGCCAACCCGACTTCGAAGGCGTTTGTTAGAATTCCCGCGATTGAAGGGACATCGACAATTGAAACTCGCTTTGCGCCAGATACGTACCATGAGAAAGGAATTCTAACGGATGAGTTTTATATCGAAGGGTCAATGAACCTGACTTATAGCGGGGTTCATAGAAATCATGAAAAAATTGTGTTTCATCCAAGAGTCGGAAATGAAGATAAGATAAATTTGGCATATATTCAGTTTAATCGCTTTTGGAAGAAGTTGGGAGAGAAGAGATGACCTCACTGACTTCGGACAAGAAACAACTGCTTTTAACGTTAAGCAACTCTTGGCCAGCGAACTACAGACTGAAGATTGAAAACGATGAAATAGTAGACTTGGCTTGTCATCCTTTGGTAGAAGAGATTGCCTCTGTTGTCGATGGACGCAAATGTTGCCTGCCTTATTTCGTCCCCGGCAAAGATGAGATTGCTTGGTTCAACACGGCGCAGGATGCGGATGAACTTCAATCTACGATTCAGGCATTGCGTTGTTGGTTCCTCCCTTCTTACGGTTGGGAAGATGACCAAGGTTGGATCGTGTCGGGCGATTCAGCGGCCACTGGTATTCGCAAACAAATTTCGGATATGTCACCCGCAGGTTATTGCCGTTGGCGTTCAAGAGAATCTGACTTCGAGGCTATTGTAAAAAAACTCACTCAAATTCGCGTTCTCGATAAGGCTAGACCTGAACTACCTCCCAATGGCCCACCACCTTTAGTTCAGATTCGGCAACAATTTGTGGCAGCCTTGAGGGCAAGAGATAAAACTTCCGCCAAATATGCAATTCAATTGATTGAAAAATATCAACTTGATTCTGCGGACAATTCACTCTTTATGTGGATTGAATACTGGTTTGAATTCGAGAAATATGACCGGATAACTAAGCATCAGGATATACCTCGCCTAAGTCAGATTCGTATTCCAGACAAAGTTAAACACTGTATTACTCAGGCTTTTTACTATGTTCATCTCGATAGTTTTGATTGGGGGAAGGACGGCGAAAATATCCTTGCATCATATAAGCTATGCGTTGCTCCAATTATTGATGGATTGGTCGTCCAAAGCAGTGCTAAACAAGGAATAGAGACAATTCGCTTACTCGCTTGCTATGCGTTAACTAAGCAAGACAATGCTATAGCTAGTAGACTTGCCTCATGTGAGGGAATGGGGTGTCTGAAGACGCCTCTCGAACAATTAAAGCTGGCGGATGATATTTCATTACAAGATCAGTTTTTTAATGCGCGAACCAAGAAAAATTGGTCGCAACTGCAGGAAATTGGATTGCAGTTGTTAGATTCAGATCCAGATTTGTGCGTCCGCCTGCTTTCCCTAAGCCTTAGGTTTCATAGTAATGACGAGCTAAAATCACGCCTAAAGGAATTAGGTCGTTCGGAAGTTGAGAAATTGATCGAGGGCGGTGAAAATAAATTTGTTGAATTCAAATCTACCGCACGTTTTGACCTAAAAAAATCCGAACAACTCACAAATCTGGACAAGTCTGAAAAGGAAAGATTTGAAATTCTAAAAAGCCTGGATAAGGAGCGACAGAGAGATATTCTAAAAGCTGTGGCTGCCATGCTTAATACGGATGGTGGAAACCTTATCATCGGGGTCGATGATGGTGGTCAAGGGGTTGGTATTCACCAGGATTATATTTTTTTTACAAATGATGCTAACGCGGATCCTCTAGATAAATACGCCCGGTGGCTTGAAGACTTGTTTATCCATAATTTTGATTTAACTTGCATGGGGTTCTTGGAAATAGGATTTTACAAGTGGGATGACGTGGACATTTGTCACATACAAATAGAGCCATCAAGTAAACCGGCGTTTGTAGATGAAAAATTTTATCGAAGAATGGGGAATTCTTCTCGAGTATTAAAAGAGGGCGAGTTGTTAGAATATGCTAAGGAGCGGTTTTCATAACGGGATTCCTAGTCATTCTCTTCGTCTCCAACTGATCCTTAGTTAGTCGAGTAAGCATCGAAACAAGATTCCCTGCATGTCTTCCTCAATGGACTCTCAAAGCTAAAGCAAGAGTTTGTCAGTGGACTGTAGGGTTTCTACAAGAGAGGCTTGTTCAAGATCTGTTGGAACTCATACCAAATTTGTTTGGTAGTGAAGGTTTGTCCATTGTATTTACCCGCCCCACAAGATTCGCTAAGCCGTCGCCGATGGGATGGTTGTCTCTCAATGCGAGCCTAAATCTGATGGCAGCGGTCAGCTTGATCGCTGTTAGGAAACGTAATTACTTCTCTCCTTCTACAGCATTTTAATCGGGCAATCGTTGTTTGTGGTATTTTCGATATCGCTGAAACAGCAAATTAAGGATCTAGTTGCGAGAATGCACCTTCTTTATTCCCGGCACTGTGCCACGCAATTACCCATTAACTGCAAAGAGAGTAGTTTGCATAAAGATGTAATTAAGAGTTGACGCTTCCCGGAGTAATTGCGACAATTACGAAGCGGGAGAGAGGTGTTATGGTGAAAAAAGCGATTGTGCTCTTGAGCGGTGGTTTAGATTCTGCAACTACGTTGGCAGTTGCGAAAAAGGAAGGGTATGAAGTTGTTGCGCTTTCTTTTCGTTATGGGCAGCGCCATTCTGTTGAGCTTTTGGCAGCTGAGGCAGTTGCAGAGCAGAATTCGGTTGTGAGTCATAAGGTTATCGATATTGATTTGGCGGTATTTGGTCAGTCCGCGCTCACCACATCTATTGATGTACCAGTATCCCGCAGTTTGGAAGAAATGAATGAATCTATACCCGTGACTTATGTTCCTGCACGTAATACGGTGTTCCTGTCCTATGCCTTGGCATTGGCGGATTCCTTAAGTTGTAACGACATTTTCATAGGCGTAAATCAACTTGATTACGCTGGTTATCCGGACTGTCGACCGGAGTTCATTAAGGCGTTTGAAATGGTAGCTAATTTAGGGACAAGAACTGGTGTTGAAGGAGAAGCCGTCATTAAAATCCACACGCCAGTAATTGATTTAACGAAAACGGAGATTATCAAGCTTGGTCTTGAGTTAGGGGTCGACTACTCAAAAACTCATAGTTGCTATTCTCCGGACGAAGCTGGACTTGCATGTGGTGTTTGCGATGCATGTAGTCTGCGTTTGATGGGCTTTGCCGAAAATGGAATTAAGGATCCGATCAAATACGTCGGTTCGCATGAAGGTTAGTTGCTATGGGATATTCTGTTAAAGAGGTGTTTTATACTCTGCAAGGCGAAGGGTGTTATTCCGGAAGGCCAGCAGTATTTCTCCGTTTCACGGGGTGTAATCTTTGGAATGGCTTGGAGGCGGATAGGCAAACAGCGATATGCAAGTTTTGTGATACAAACTTTGTAGGTATAGATGGTACCAATGGCGGCAAGTTTGCTGATGCAGCAGCGTTGGCATCTCAAGTTGATCGGGTTTGGAACGAGTTTGCTGAAGATGATACTCGGAAAATGGTGGTGTGTACTGGGGGGGAACCGTTACTGCAGTTAGATGAATTAGCAGTAGCGGCATTACAAGAAAAAGGGTTTTATGTTGCTGTTGAAACCAATGGTACTCTTTTGCCACCCGAAGGTATTGACTGGATAACAGTTAGTCCCAAGGTTGGAGCGAGCCTTAAACTTAAATTTGGCGATGAGCTTAAGTTCGTCTACCCACAAGAGGCGTATTCTCCGGAGAAGTTTGGCGGCCTAGAATTTAGCCATTTTTTCCTCCAGCCGATGGACGGCCCGGAAAGAGAACAGAATACTCGGTTAGCCATGGAGTATTGCCTCAAGAACCCTAAGTGGAAATTATGCTTGCAAACTCAGAAGATTCTGAAAATCCGTTAGAACTTTCTTGGATCTGTCATGAAACGCCTTAATTTGGTCGTAACTTGCACTAAGACGAAATCACTGTTCCCTGAGGACGGTTTTAGTATTAGAGATAATCGTTATCGAGGCTTGACTCTCGACGACGGCTGGAGAGCCTGGAAGGGAAGTTTTGATTCAAAGAAGAGTAATTGTAAGACTGAGGTTGCTAAAAAACTTTATAAAGGGCCACATTGGTCTTCAGTTAGTAAATTGTTTGCCGGCAGTCCTAATGGGGTCCATTTGTCTATTTGGGTATGCTCGGCTGGCCTGGGGTTGATAAGCAGCAATTCCTATATCCCCTCATACGGAGCGACGTTTTCAAAAGGCCATCCAGATTCTATCTGGAACTTCGAATCCGAATGTAAGGCAGGAGACGTAGGGCGAGATTGGTGGAACTTGTTAACCAGTTGGAAACCTTACTTTGCTAGTGGGCCACGTAGTCTCTCTGAACTAGCAAGGGATGAGCCAGATGTTCCCGTGATTGTGGTCGGATCAGCCGAATACGTGAAGGCCATGGAGGGTGACTTAGTTTCTGCAAAACACGAGTTGATTGATTCAAAATTACTCTCAATTATTTCTTGTGGAACTAAATCCCTACTTGAGTTGAATGAGAACCTTCTTCCGGTAGAGTCACGCTTGAGAACACATGACAGATTGAGAGGGCCTCTACTGACTCTAAACATGCGTGTCGTTGTCGAACTTATTGAAGCATCTAACAGTACTTATACAGCCCCCGAACTTCAGAGACACGTGAGCCAATTGCTGAATGAATCTGAAGCTCAGCTTCCTTCCTATAGTGAGCGTATAAGTCAGACAGACAATGAGATCAGGGCCTATATACTATCGGCATTTAATACACATAAAGGAGCACAAAGGATTTCACGCTCTAAACTCCTAAGGCAGTTTCGCTCGAAGGACAATTTCAAATGTAGTGAAGACAGATTCAAGCGGTTATACGAGGATGCTGCCGCTGATGTCGAAAGAGGAAACGATGGCTGAGAAACGTCAAGTAATTCGCAGGAGGGCTTTGCAGATAAATCAAAATGCAAAATTACCCCTTTATCAGTTTGCGCTTACAGGTAGTGAAGTACTAGAACTTGCAGATATCTCACGGATCAGTCGTGACCAAGCGGGTGATTTGTTTGGCTACCAAAGACCGGAAGTAAGAAAGCATATCTCAAATATCGTTGAATACCTCAATGGTGAAGAAATCCTATTCCCGAACTCGATTATCTTAGCTTTTTCTTCAGCTGTAAAATTCAAACAAAGCAGAGGTCCGAATGTTGGGGATGGTTTGTCCACTATTGGGACCTTAGAAATACCATTGCCGGTTGAAGGAGGGAATAAACCGGCGTGGATCGTGGATGGACAACAACGTGCTACGGCTCTTGCTAAATGTCGCCAACCAGAATTCCCGGTGCCTGTGAACGCGTTTGTTGCTGACGATGTGAATATACAGCGAGAACAGTTTCTTCGCGTCAATAGTTCAAAGCCATTGCCGAGTAATCTCATTACAGAGCTACTGCCGGAGATAAATACGGTTTTACCTCCCAATCTTTCGACTAAACAAATTCCCTCTCATATTTGTAATTGGCTAAANAATGAATCTAAGTCGCCTCTTAAGGGGATGATAAAACGCGCCTCAAATNCCAAGGCTAAGGGAGCCGTTATTCGCGACACATCGATCATAAAAATGTTAGAGGAGAGTTTGACGACAGCTTCAGGATGCTTATTTCCATATAGAAATCTAAGCACGGGGGAAGTTGAATTCGATAGTGTTGCGCAGATTCTAATGGCGTATTGGCAAGCCGTTGCCAACGTTTTCCCTAAGGCCTGGGGGCTTTCTCCAACCAAAAGTAGGCTTATGCATGGCGCAGGTATAAGAGCTATGGGACGTTTGATGGATATCATCATGCCAAATATAGCGCTTGCTGATTTGACTAGGGCGGTAGTGGAAGTAGAGGCTGAGTTGCGAAAGATTGAGCCGATTTGTTGCTGGACTTCGGGGCGTTGGGAGGCAATGGATGGCTTAGCCTGGAACGAGGTTCAAAATGTTCCAAGGCATATCAATCACTTGAGTAACACGCTCATCCGAGCATANACACTTGCTCGACGAATGGAGGCGTCATGAAATTCTATTTTCCGGACAGTCAGGATCTAGTTGATCCGACCTTCGACTTCATAACAGAGACTCGTTCGCCGGAACGGGTTCGGCAACGCGATGATCGATACGCCCATGAGATCTTTAAGAATCCGCCTTATGATGGGATGTTAGTGTCAAAGGCTGTAGTAGATGGCGTTGGCGGGAGCTCTGGAAGATATACGATGGGCCAACGTCGCCGTTTCTATTTCGAAGGTGCGCGTAAGTTCCTACGTTTACAAAAATTCCCTGAAATTAAAATCATGGGAGATAACGGAGCATTCACATATGTAAATGAAGAAATACCACCAGTATCCGTTGATGAAGTTATTAACTTTTATGATGAATGTCGATTTGACACCGGTTTTTCAGTGGATCATATGATCCTAGGTTATGACGCAAAGTATGATGACAAAACCCTCATTGATATCGTGCCTGTCGAGTTTCAGTCCCGTCAAGAAATAACCTTTGAACTAGGGGCGGAGTTCCTTAAGCAATGTAATTCCCGCAAGGTGTGCTTTGAGCCAATCGGCGTAGCGCAAGGATGGAGTCCTAAAAGCTATGCGAATGCCGTAAAAAAAATGCAATCTATTGGCTATAGCTATATTGCTCTGGGGGGGATGGTTGCCTTAAAGACTAAAGACATACGGGCTTGTTTGTCGGCGATCAGTGAAATACGAAAACCTGAGACGCGTTTGCACATCCTTGGTGCTTCTCGAACAGATAGTTTGGAGGAATTTGCAAGCAAGGGCGTTTTTAGCTTTGACAGTACGTCACCGCTTAGACAGGCCTTTAAGGAAGATCTCGACAACTACTATGGNAAACAAGAAAAGTATTCAGCAATTCGTATNCCTCAAGTTGGNATTAATCGTAGCCTTCAAAAGCTGATTCAATCTGGAGAAGTTAAGCAGGAAGAAGCACGTCGCCTGGAACTAGCCTGNCTGGAGGCTGTTATCGCATTTGATAAACGCCGTGCTAAAAGAGGAGACGTCGTTAGGCTACTTAAAGAGTACCAGGATCTATATGGCAGTCGGCGCGACTACTCGGAGCGCTATGATAAGCTTCTAACGGACAAACCGTGGAAAGATTGTCCCTGCCCTGTTTGCCAAACGCTTGGGATACATGTGGTGATATTTCGAGGAGCGGAACGAAATCGCCGACGAGGATTTCATAATCTCTATACAACTTATAAGCAAATTCAAAATAAGCAATTCAACTCATGATAGAAGTGTCTGAAAACAATAGTAAAGTAATTCGCCTGCCTGCATTAAGGGTTAAGCAGAGTGAAAGTCGATATCTTTATAGCTTCGCCGTTGATGGGAAAAAGCTACAGGAATTTACGACGATCTCCAGAATTGGGAGAGATGATGCAGAGCAAATTGCAGGTTATCAACGCCCAGAGGTGATAGCACATATTGCGGAAATTCAGAGTTATCTAGAATCTGAAAACCCGATGATTCCTAACGCTTTGGTTATAGCCTTTGACGATACAGTGACTTTTGAGCATGCTCCATCCCCGGCAGATACCGATTATTCCCAATCGGGAATATTAGTGATCCCATTAAGGGATGGTAAAGATTGTGATAAACCTGGCTGGATTGTGGATGGCCAACAACGTTCGGCTGCGATTCGGAATGCTCAAGTAAGTGCTTTTCCTATGTGTGTTGTGGGCTTTGTCGCGGAAACTGATGCTGAGCAGCGAGAGCAGTTTATTCTCGTGAATTCCACCAAACCGTTACCGAAGGGGCTAATCTACGAGTTATTGCCTTCGACGAACGCTCAATTGCCCTCCCTTCTACAGAAACGTCGCTTTCCAGCAATGGTGCTTGAGCAACTTAATCGCAACCCCGATTCACCGTTTCATAGATTGATCAGGACTCCTACCAATGGTGACGGAGTGATCGCAGATAATTCTATCCTTAAGATGGTTGAGAATAGNCTTAGTGACGGGGTGTTGTATCATTATCGGGAATTTGAATTGGTAAATTCTGATATTGAAGGTATGATTGGCGTGCTTAATAAGTATTGGTATGCCGTAAAGGATGTCTTTAGCGATGCCTGGGGGAAAAGCCCCACTAAATCCAGGTTAATGCATGGTGCGGGAATCGTTTGCATGGGATTTCTGATGGATACCATTTGTTCTCAATTTGATGATCCAGGCAATATCTCATCATCCGACTTTAAGGAGCACCTACTTCCTCTCCAGGATGCATGCAAGTGGACTAAAGGAACGTGGGAGTTTGATNTAGAGTTGAAGCGACGATGGAACGAGATTCAAAATTTACCTAAGGATATTTATATCCTTACGGATCATTTGCATGCACTCTACAGGCAGTTGGTGATGAATAAAAAAGATGGTGTTGACGGTAGTGATGAGAATTAAGCGATGGCTAAAAAAGATCAAACAATAGTCATTCTTTCTGGTGGATTGGACTCCACCACTTTGCTGTACCACCTCAGAGATTCTGGTCATGATTTAAAGGGACTCACGTTAAGGTACGGCCAACGTCACGACAAGGAGATTAAATTCGCAAAGTATCATTGCGAGTTGCTTTCAATTGAACACAAGATTATAGATTTGAATTCATTGTCTAGTTTGTTTTCTGANACAGCATTAACAAACTCAACGTTACCCCTTCCATCAGGAGAGTATGCCACCGGCACGATTGAGAACACGACGGTCCCGAATAGAAATATGATATTTTTGTCGATAGCAATGTCGTGGGCAATCCAGTTGGGGTTTGCCANTGTTGCTTTTGGNGCTCATCGCAGTCTAACAGTGAATTACCCAGACTGCACGCCGCAGTTTGCGAACGCGATGGATACTGTTGGAGGCGTATGTGACTGGGAACCTGTTAACGTGTTATGCCCATTCGTTTCTTGGACAAAGGCTGAGATCGTTAAGCGGGGACTGGATCTGCAAGTTCCTTTTAATAGGACTTGGAGTTGCTATGAAGGGCAGGAAGTTCCCTGTGGGGAATGTTCGACGTGTATTGATCGCATCAAGGCATTTGAGACTACGGGAGTAACTGACCCACTTCTACAAGAGTAATTATCAGGTCAGTTCTGAATGACTTGCTAGGAGGCGTTGGCCGGGTATCAACTTTATCCGTAGTTGTAAACAAGGGCATTACTGCTAAAGCAGTTATGAGATTACGTTTTGTTTATGCCTTCAGTGCAGTAATGTTGTTAGCAGATTTCCCGTGCCTATCGCTCTGCCCTTCGAGTCGATGGTTACATTTCGTGTCGGGTCGTAAGTGCNGAGTGACTGGCCTTTGGCATTGCGCAATACTAAAACACCATTCGCCGTTGATGTGACTGTTCCGATAGTCCGGCCTTTCTCATCACGTAAAAACTGGGTTGTCATTTATCTTCTTTGTTGAGCAGGGGCTAAACCTAGAACCATTCTGTCACGAGAGCGTAATAAAGTGATTANACTGCCCTGCTCTTCCAGAGTCATATAGTCCCAGCGTTCAATTAGCAGTGGAACGACTTGCCTTAGACATGCTCGATCTTACGAAGGTGAGGTTCGGTTAAAGTTGGTTTACTTTTCTGGTATTGTTAAG
Source organism: Planctomycetaceae bacterium (assembly GCA_002717145.1). GTDB lineage: Bacteria > Planctomycetota > Planctomycetia > Pirellulales > Pirellulaceae > UBA721. The sequence continues at coordinate 18,914 of PBCP01000028.1, forward strand.
TGTGACATTACGATCATTTACACGGAGGCTCACCATGGGGTCCCCATCTATATTATTAAGTGTGGACAATCAGAAGGTTTCATTTGAANCCATTAATTTTGACTCGAGTGATTACGATGAAGCCTGGCTTCAGAAACTCTTGTTCGAGAATGAAGCGTTACTGTCTACAGNTTCGATAGACGAGCCTATTATTCCGATTTGCCGGGAATTGAAGCTGCCTGGTACGGGTAGAAATGTATATCTCGATATTCTTGCGATTCGACCAAGCGGAAAACCTGTGCTAGTCGAATGTAAGCTGTGGAGGAATCCTCAGGCTAGGCGGGAGGTTATTGGGCAAATTCTAGAATATGCGTCCTTACTTCGTGGATACACCTATTCAGACTTTCAGGCATTGTTGAGTTCGCGGATTGGTGCTTCCGAAAACGCTATCTTTAAATTAGTGTCCCCAAAAGTTGATGCGGTAAGTGAATCGCAATTTGTTGATCAATGTAGCAGGCATTTGGAGGATGGAGACTTTGATTTAATCATCGCAGGAGACGGAATACGCAGTGGTTTGCAATCAATTAAAGAATTGCTATCGAGGGATGGCGGGATTGGACAGCAATTGTTTCTGCTAGAAGTGGAATTGCGAAAGTCAAAGGATGGCCAGCTACTGCTTAGCTCTCAACTACAAAGTAAAACTGAGGTCCTGAAGCTACACAAGGATTCGGGGTCTCGCGAAGCGAAACCAAAGGAGCTGGAGCAAGCCTCCGAGGAAACATCTGATTGGCGCAAGCAGTCAGGGATTTTTTGGGATGAGTTTCTTCAGCAATTGGTTTTGGACCATCCCGACCAAACAGCATTAAAACGCCGGGGTAGTTTTAACGTGCGAGCTCCGATGCCTTCTCCAATGAAACTGATTACATGTTATAGGGGTAAGGGGTCTAGTAATGTTGGGGTCTATGTAACTCTAGACAATACTAGTGCTGGCTATGAGTTTCTCGAGTACGTTCGCCCCAGTATTGAATCCGAGTTCTCTGAAGCAGAAAGTACAGTGTTTGAAGAGGAGGC
>PBCP01000029.1 GCA_002717145.1 Planctomycetaceae bacterium
CTCGCTAACGCAGCCGAGCCGATTCCGACGCTGGTCTTTCCAAAAAAATGGCGTCGTGTGATTGTCTGATTGTGTCGGTCGATGGGGTGCATGACGATGATTATTCTTTCGAAATGAATTCGTCTGTATTGAAAATGATATTTGCCAGATTCGTAAACGCTGCCAATTCCACGGTCGAGATGGAGTCGTCGTGTTTACTTTCTCCGACGCTGAGCAATGCGGTAGCATCGTCAGGGCTTTTTCGGTAATGAGATCTTGAAACACTTAAGATGTTTTCCAATAGCTTGATTTCCTCTGTGGTGGGGGATCTTGAGAGTGCGCGTTGAAAGGCGTTTTCAAACCTATCAGCGTCCTGTTCGTGGTTAAGAATGAGGTTTTGAGCAAAGACACGAGCGGCTTCAACGAAGGTGGTGTCGTTTAATAACGTTAAGGCGTGCAGCGGAGTGTTCGTGCGTTTGGTTCGTACTTCGCAAGTCTGACGATTCGCTTCGTCAAACATGTTGGGGGGTGAAAGCGAACGTCGCCAGAAAGTGTATAGGCTTCGGCGGTACAAGGCATCCCCGGAGTCCTGAGTGTATTTGATTTTTCCAAAACTGAAGTCGGCCCAAAGTCCAGGAGGCTGGTAGGGTTTGACCGAAGGCCCCCCATGCTTTTCCACGAGAAGTCCAGAAACTGCTAATGCGTTATCGCGAATCGTATGCGCCGCCAGTCGATATCGTGGAGCACGACCTAGTAACCTGTTATATGGATCTTTCTCTAGCAGTTGAACCGAGACATTGGAGCTTTGGCGATAGGTTGCACTGGTCACAAATTGCGTAATGAGCCGTTTAACGTCCCAGTTGTTCTGCTGGAAATCGACAGCTAGCCAATCGAGTAGCTGAGGGTGACTGGGAAGGTCACCCTGGGAACCAAAATCTTCGGTGGTCTTAACCAGGCCAGTGCCAAAGAACTGTTGCCAAAACCGGTTAACCGTGACTCGGTGAGTGAGCGGATTATGAGCCGAAATGAGCCATCTGGCCAGCCCTAGCCTGTTTTGCGGGCTATCCTCCGGCATAGGAGCAACGCTGGCAATAGTCCCTGGTGATAGTTTTTCGTCATTGAGCGGGTTGTCGTAGCGGCCAATGGCTAGGATTCGGGTGTCTCGCACATCGCTTCGGTCCCGCATCACCATCGTTTCCTGAAAACTCGCTTTTAGACGGTCGTGTTCTGATTGTGCGAGTCTCAATTTCGCGGTTGTCTCTCGATAGTTCTTTGTAGTTTGTCGGTGAAATTCACCGACAATTGCCCGTTGTTTTTCATCCAACTGGGCAGAAGGTACTTGGACGAGTTGCAGAATTTCAGTCGGTGGAACTGTGTCTGTCTCAAAGGTTGTATCTACTGAGGACGAGGTCGAAAGGGTAAAGGTTCCGAGGATGTGTTTAGCATGATCAGAGCGATGTTTGAGGGTGATGATCAGAGAGTCGCCTTGACTTGTTTCCAAAGGTTGTTCCAATTTGTAAATTGCCTGCCGGTCTACAGCGGTCTTTAATTCGCCATCCCAGACAGCCCACCCGCCTTTGCTCGAGGAGTCTAGCGTGTCGGCCACATTGAAACCCTGTTGTGTGTAATCTGCACTGACGTCGATTAGCTTGACGGAAACGGAGTCTCCCTCGGCTGGTTGAAGGGCAACGTCGAAGCCCGTGAGAACAAAATTGGCATTTCTGCCTGGGCCGCGAAATTGGAGGGCTTCATTGGTTAAGGCTTCGAGTCGGATTGCCCGGATGGTTCCTGGTGAAACCGGGATGGTTACCTTGTAATCATCAAAGTCTGGCAATTTGCCTGTGATCACCACTTTGCCATATGGTTCAATGTGTGCGGTGGCTCCTTCCTGAGACTCGACTTTAGATGGTACGAGTGTATTCCAGTAATTCTCAAGCGTGTTGCCAGCGAGAGCAGTATTCCATTTAGCAATCCATTTTTCCCGCTCCGTGGTCAGTTCAGATAACGGTTGATTGCGAATTGCCTCCAGGTCAACGAATTGTCCCTCTAGCTCTTCGACCCTCGTTCGTTGCCCAAGCGTGGGGACTTTAACGACAGGACGTGCATTTCCACCGGCGTCAACCCGCCCTGTTTCATCAATGCTGTTGAAATAGGCATATAACTCGTAGTATTCACGCTGACTTATCGGGTCATATTTGTGATCATGGCAACGGGCACACCCAACTGTCAGGCCTAGCCAGACGGTGCTTGTGGTTTCTGTTCGGTCGAACACATATTCGACGCGGTTCTCTTCGGCAATTCGCCCACCCTCCCCGTTCAAAGGATGATTGCGATTAAAACCCGTCGCGATTAATTGGGAAGTGCTGGGATTATCCAGTAAATCGCCTGCAATCTGCTCAAGGGAAAATTGGTCAAATGGCATGTTGTTATTAAAGGCTTCAATCACCCAGGTTCGCCAGAAATAACTGCTTCGAGTACGATCTCCCTGATATCCATTCGTATCCGAATACCGGGCAGCTTCAAGCCATGACCATGCCATGTGTTCACCAAACCTTGATGAATCTAAGAGTCTTTTGACGACGGTCTGGTAGGCGTCGTCAGACCTGTCGGCCAAGAAATTGGCAACCTCCTTTGGAGTTGGAGGCAAACCCGTTAAATCAAACGTGAGTCGGCGGATGAGTGTGCGACGAGAAGCCTCACTTGAAGGCTCCAGTCCGTTCTCCTCCAGTTTTGCCAGAATAAAGTGATCAAGTGAGTTGGCAGGCCATGCTTTGTTCTTGATGGCTGGAAGTTCCGATTTGACTGCGGGGGAGAATGACCAATGCACAGAATATTCGGCACCCTGATCGATCCAACGCTTTAGTACTTCAATCTGTTCAGCCGTCAATTCGCGATTTGAGTCTGCAGGCGGCATCTTGAGATCGGAATCTGACGTTGTAATACGGTGAATGAATTCCCCCTTGGAGGCATCACCTTGCACAATCAAAGCGGGATCCCTTTGTTCGGCAATACCGTCAGCAGTATCAAGTCTAAGGCCTGCCTGGCGAGCCTCTTCGTCCGGCCCGTGACACTGAAAACAGTTGTTTGAAAGGATCGGTCGGACATCGCGATTAAAATCGATCTCCTGTGCACACACCAGCGGCGCCACAGTAAGCAATGTGATGTAGAGAAAGCCGATACGATATGTATTCATTTTCGAGGGGTCGCTGTCAGTTGACGATATCTTTAGTCATTCCTAATTTGCTATTTTATTAAAAAGTTAAGCATTTGCGTACTATTGTTGGTGTCTAACTTTGCTTCGTATATCTGGCGGGATAGAATCACGGAATGCTTTCTGTTCGCAATTTGCAATACCGATACTCCCAAAGTTCATTTGAACTAAACGTGCCGTGTTTTGATATGCAGGCTGGGCAGCATACAGCCATCACAGGACCAAGCGGTTGTGGGAAAACGACGTTCATGAACCTGCTCGCCGGAATTATCCCACCGTCCAGTCCCGTCGAGCTTAATTTTCGAGATGAGCCATTGCATCTAGGTAACGCGAAGCAAATGAGAGTATTTCGTAACGAATCATTGGGGTTCGTATTCCAAGATTTTCGTTTGCTGAATTATCTTAGCCTGAGTGAGAATATCCTGTTGCCTGTGACCTTATCTTCAAATACGGGTAGAGAACAGTGGAGAACGCGAGCTGACGAGCTTATCAAACGGCTGGGATTGGAAGATTTACGCGAGCGTCCAGTCAGTAAGTTGTCTCGTGGCGAACAGCAGCGTGTCGCTGTATGTCGAGCCCTACTGCAACGCCCTGCACTTGTGCTTGCTGACGAACCAACAGCCAATCTCGATGCGACCAATGCAGCTGGAGTCTGGGAACTGCTTTTCGAACAGGCACAGGAAATAGACGCGACGATTATCGCAGTGACACACGCAACCGAAGGCTTGGAGAGATTCGCGAGGGTACTCTCTTTTGAGCAACTGGCCTCAGGAGATACGGAAGACTTCGGATGATTCGTTTAGCAATTGCGTATATGTCATCACAGTGGAAACTGGTGACGACGCTGATAATCATCATCGGCCTCTCTTTGGCGCTCCCCATCACGTCCGTAAAAGTAGTTGCCCGCTATCAAAGTGAATTGAAGTCGCGTAGTTTGAACCCGCCGTTGCTTGTAGGAGCCCGCGGAGATCGTTTTGATTTGGTTTTACGCTCGCAATTCTTTGTCGGCGAACTTCAGCAGTCACTGACTTATCGTGAGTTTGAACGTCTCAAACGAAACGACGAATTGGTGTGTGCTCCATTACATCTTGTCCATTCGGCGGGTCAGGGCAAATGGCCGATTATCGGCACATCCTCGGTTTATTTTAACGCTCAGAGCCTTGTTGTTGACCAGGGTCAGTTGTTTACGGAAATTGGCCAATGCGTGGTTGGTGCAGATGTCGCAGAATATTTACAGAGTATCTCTGTGCTTAAGAGTGACATGTCCAGCGTGTTTGGCTTTGGTGAGATGCTCCCCTATGAACTGCAGGTGTCAGGTGTGTTGGAAAGGAAAGGCACGCCTGACGATCGGGCCGTGTTTGTATCGTTGGAGACTGCTTGGCTGCTGGATGGATATGGTCATGCGCATCGGGATGGTGATAACGGTACGGCGGTCAATCGGAACTCTGTTTTGCATGGGTTAGAGGGTGCCCATATTCCACAGCGTTCCGAAACGGATTTGAGTGTCATTGATAAACACTTAATCCATTTTCATGGAGATAGATCGGATTATCGGATTTCATCCGTGGCGGTTTGGCCGACCACTCAGGAAGCCAGCGCATTGTTGCGAGTGGATTATCAGGATGACCGGACAACTCAGGTTGTTGTGCCCGGCGATGAATTTGAAAAACTCATGAAACAAGTGGTTCGTGTCAAAGATATTCTTGATCTTGTTTTTGCAATCCTGTTATGTATCTCGGCCGTCATGGTTCTGGTTGCAATTGTTCAGTCATTCCAACTGAGAAAAACTGACTTGGAAACGATGCGATATCTTGGTTGCTCGCTAAGTAAAGTAAGGCTTTTATTGCTAACGGAGTTTAGTCTGGTGGCGGGATTGGCCGTCGTAGCCTGTCTGGTATTTGTCATGTTGCTTGAGTCTGTCGCTCCTACTTTGTTGTCAATCGTCTGATTGTGAAAATCACCACCAGGAATTGTGTAGAATTCAACGAAGGGGACGTTTGTCCCTTCGTTGAGATATTAATAGACTTGCCTTTGTAACAGGGTTTACTATGATCCGGACCATCACCTACGATCGTCACAGCTTACTATTTGGCCTGGCTGTTTTGATGGGGCTGGTAACTCAATGCCAGGTAGTCAAGGCAGGCAATACAGCCAAGTCGTCTGACCGGCTTGTCATTCAAACTGGAGTGGTCAACAGCGTGGTTATTCGTGGGGATGAGCAAACTGCGGCCGTTTACGGCGTCGTAGATAATCCGACGGTTCGAGCCGACTGGGTTTTGTTACCTCATCACCGGAGGGACGTCGTATGGGCGGCCGAATCGTTGATTGCTAAAGGGGCCAGGGTTGTCGCGCCAGAGTCCGAGAGATCGTTGATCGAATCTCCGGAGGAGTATTGGCATGATTTTCAGCAAATGAGATTTCATGACTATGCCCAGCAATCGACCAAAGTGCTTGCGACGGGACTCCGGGTCGACAAGTGGGTCAAGGAAGGTGATCAGATTGATCTGGGCGGCGTCTCGATAGCTGTTCTGGAAACACCGGGGTATACGCGAGGAAGTGTTTCTTATGTAACTGAACTGGACGGTAAGAAAATCGTGTTTGCTGGAGATATGATCGCCGGTGTTGGCAAGATTCTTGATATCTATAGCTTTCAGGACGCAATTGAAGAGGCAAACATACGGGGCTACCATGGTTACGGTGGAAGATTTGGAGCATTGCTTGAAAGTATCGAAAAGGTTAAGGCTCTTAAACCGGATTTGCTAATTCCAGCACGAGGTAAGATTATTACCCGACCCGCGTTGGCATTGGACAAATTAAGTCAACGAATCAGGAATCTGTATCGGTCGTATTTGAGCACCAGTGCCTTGAATTGGTATTTCAAGGAAGAACGTATGGGGCAATGTGCCAAAAGAGTTCTTGGGCCAGAGGCAGATTTTTCTTTGATGTCTTATTCTGCCTACGAAGAGACCCCCGACTGGATTTGGGTTAAAGGCACAAGTCGTCTCATTATTTCAGAGACGGGACACAGTCTGTTAGTCGACTGTGGAAATACCGGGGTAATAGATGGAGTGAAGGAACTGCTTGAGGCAGGTGTTGTCAATAAAGTCGATGGCATTTTTGTAACGCACTATCACGATGATCATACTGACGCGGTTCAACAGGCAGCAGAGGAATTTGATTGTCCGGTTTATGCCGTGCGTCACTACGTAGACATCCTCCGTCATCCGGGAAATTATCATCTGCCCTGCCTACACCATACGCCCATTAAAGAGGTGATTGCAAAGCAACATGGTGATACCATGGAGTTTCATGAGTTTAAATTTACATTTCGTGCGTTTCCCGGACAGACCTTTTATCATGGCGCACTGTTAGTTGAACAACCTCAACAGACGCCGATCTTCTTTATTGGAGATGCGTTCTCGCCTTCGGGGATGGACGACTACTGTGTACTAAATCGTAATCTGATGCACAAAGACGATGGTTTCCTGTTTTGCTTAGAGCAGGTTCGTGCTCTCGGAGAAGATTACTGGTTGATTAATGAGCACATACCTCATGTGTTCCGATTTTCTGACAGGGAATTGGAGGCAATAACCCGAGGATTTACTGACAGAATTGCGGCTGTGCGAGCGTTGACTGTTTGGGATGACCCAAATTATGCCGTGGATGAACAATGGGCGGTGTTGTATCCCTATGGCCTAGAGGCTCGAGCCGGTGTAGTTCATGAGTTTAATGTGACGATTACGAATCATTCGTCAAAACTTCGGGACTACGAGGTGAATTTCAGGTTGCCAGAAGGTGCTGAACTCATTTCCGCGACGAAAGCAACCAAAGTACCTGCGGGGGCATTGTCCGGAGTGCGGGCGATGATCCGCCTTCCGGAAAAACCCGGGCATTATCTCATTCGCGCTGACATTAAATCAGACGGCATCGATGTACGCGATTGGATTGAATCTACTGTGACTGTGAAGGCCGAGGAAGAGTAACGTGTTGACTTCAATTCTTCGACGTACGGCGATTATCGTCCTGATTAGTATGACGACGGTGACGTTATACGCTCATCCGGTTTCTTTAACCGATGCGGTAGTGGACATCCGTGATGATGAAACTCGCCTAAAACTCTCTATTACCGCCGAGGATCTTGCTCTTTACTACGAGATTGAGCCGAACAAGGAATTCAGGATTCCACATCGGTTACTGCAGGAAGCCTCACAGAAACATCGCGAATTCCTGCAAGAACGTTTGCAAGTACTTAATCAGAAAGGTGAGTCGTTAACACTGGATTATCAGGGGATCGACTTGTCAGGGCTCCCAGCCGACGGCGTTCTTCAGACTGAATTAAAATCCCGCTGGTTGACGTATCAATGGAAGATTAATAGTGGAAAGGAGCCGGGCTACCTTACACTGTCGCAAAACTTTGGGGAATTGCAGCCCGCCACCATGGATTGCATGTTTCTGCAAAATGGATTTTTGCTGGAAAAGACAAAGCAGCTTAGCTCGGGACAGGTTTACACCGTGCAATTGGATTGGAAAAATCCACCAACCAAACGCCCTGATCTGGCGGCTCTGAAAGCCGCCAAGGAGAGACAGCTAAGGGATCGGCTCGGGATCGCGAGTTACAGTTCACTATATTCGTTTCTGTATGTTTCCAGGCGGGAAGTGAGGCACGAAATTCTGATACCTGTGCTTACCCTACAAGAGTGGTTTGGGATTGAAAGGAAGGATCCTGATTTCCTGTCTGTCGCAGAACAGGAAGTAGTTGCAGATCAGGTGTTTAACCTGATTCTCGAAAACCCCTTGCAAATCAATGGTCGCAAAGTGGACCCGGATCTGGTTCGAGTCAATTTCTTTGGCCTTGATATACGCGATTTCGCCATGAACAAACCCCCGCAACGCATCAATATTTATCAGGCGAGAATTGGGTTGATAGTAGCCTACCCTGCCCGAGAGCAACTATTGGAATCTGTGGCCATGCAATGGAATTCCTATAACAAGTATGCACCGATGCTCAGATCGACCGTGTTTGTTAATGGGCAGGAACCATATGGTCATTTCTTTGTTAAAGACGCTCCAACTTTTAGCCTTCAGTTACCCAAAGTAAAGGTTGAGCGGCTGCCAGCGATTCGAACCGGACTTAAATCGAAAAACCTGTCAGAAAATCAGGCTCGAATGCTTGCTAATCAAATCGTGGATCGAGTTTACTCAACGATAAACCTAGATTCTCCCAGAGATCGCTACCGTCGACTGGCGGAGCTTGGTGTGAACGAGTACGGGGAAAAGATGTTTTTTGAACTCGAGAAATCTCTGCGAATGGCTGAACAAGGTGGTTCCGTGATGCGGGTGCATTCGACCGATGTGACGGCCGTTCAGTTCCGTCGGTTAGGTGAAACACTTGAACTTCAGGCGAGCTGGGATCTGGTTGGCAGCGTACAACACTGGGGGCATCTCCATACACGCAGAGACACGTTCACCGGAGTGATAAAGTTAACAGGCGCGCGTGGTCAGTGGGCAATCGAGTCGTTTAGAACGACGGGGCAAAAACGACATCCAATTGAAACACGAGTTCGTTACTGACTTGCCTTAAGGAATTTGATCAGATCGATAAGCTGCTGGTCTGATAAATGCTTGTCGAGACCTGCTGGCATGATCGATGTGGTTGATGCCCGTTGTTCCTCAATTTCTGAATGCAGCAGTTTCACCTGTTTTTGAGCATCAAGCTGTAAAACGACGGTGTGACCGTTGTCATCACGAACCACGCCACTGTAAACCTGCCCTTCGGTTGTAATGATCGAAACAGGTTCAAAGCTCTGGACGAAACTTGCACTTGGGAACAGAACCGCTTCCAGCAGGTCCCGTTCTGTCCGAATCTGGCCGATGCGAGTCAGGTCAGGCCCGACTCTGCCGCCCAGATAGGCGATACGGTGGCATGCCGTACAGGCCGCCTTCGCTGAATGAAAGACCTTTTGGCCTCGGGTTACATCTCCACTGTCGATGTTTGCCAGTAATTGCTCGATTCGAGCAATACGCTGCTGGTTTTCTACTTTGATGCGTTCGATTAATGGAGCCGTTCGGGCATAGACTTCGTCGCCGAGTGGCTCAAATAGTTTCCTGATTTCTTCCGGGTTCAATGTTGTGGCGGCCGGGGTTTTAGCCAATGCGTTAAGCGTGTTAAGTGCGGTTTGCTGCTCATTGGTCTTCGCGAGGGATGTTACAACCCGTCGTAGATGGATTGAGCCCAACGAGGATATCACCTGCGGAATTTCCCGCCACTGCGCAGTTGGCCAGGGGGACGTCACGAGCAGGTTTACGGTGAGAGCTTGCAATTGTAATGGTTGGCCGGCTCCGGCATATTGCTGGATGTCTTGTAACGTATCCCGGTTTAGAGGGCGACTGGCAGGAAGAATTGCCGAAAGGGCTGCCAGGCGAATTTCCGGAGTATTGGTCGTGTTTTTGTAGATAGACAACAGCCGTGATTGTACAGCCTCGTTCGGAGTGTCACTTCTGATCGCATTTGCAGCCTGTACACCCAGAGCGAGTGTTCGAGTATCGGTCGATTTCAACGCTCGCAAGACACCGGCAAAAATAGATTCCGGAACAATTTCTAGCTTGGTGCTGCTCATTGCCTCGAGCACGAACGTCTGAGTCGCATTATCGCCAGTGGCAAGAAGGTCTCCAGCTAGGCTCAGGAGTTCCGGAGTGTTAATGTATGCACTTAGTCGCTGTAGAAGTTGCTGGCGTTGCTCTGTATCGGGTTGGAGTAGCGGGATCCGCTGACGGAAATAGTTGGGTAGCTGCACCGCCCAATCGGGGTGATTTGCAACTAGCCACCATCCGGTTTCCCTCAGCGCCAAATCATTCGATTCAAGGGCAGCTAACGCGAATTCAGCAGGTAAATCACTGCCCGGAGTTTGGTCCAACGCTATTAATGCTCCGCGGACGGTCGGCACGTTGTTCGACTTTGCGAGGTTGACCAAGGGAGAGGTGTCACCGATTTCTATGGCGGCGTAAATCAACGAGTGTTCAAGTGCGCGATCTGTATCGGAGGCGAGTGAGTTGAGTAGTAATGGCACGTCACTGGTATTTCCAATTCGTCCCAAACATTCAGCGGCTATACGTTGGTTATAGGCATCGAATGATCCGAATCGCTCTCGAATGGCAGGAGCGGCGGATTCGTCCTGGTGCAGACTGATTGCATGTAAAGCTGCATGAACTACTGTTGTATTTTTGTCATCTAAGGCCGCATGATTTGCCCGCCGCGCCTCTGTAGACTGATTTTGGCATAATGCCCAGATGATTTGTAATCGATGATTCGCGTCGGCGGTGTTCTGCAGTGCTTTACTACACAAGGGTACAGAGTCGGTCCCTAATTCGCCGATTCGTTTGCGTGCGCGATTTCGGACAGCAAATCGTTGATCACCGAGTAACTCAACTAGTTGCTCAACGGTTAAGCTGTTCCAGCTGAATTTGTTACCCCTGGGGTCCACTACATTGTGATGCCCGACCTTTTTAACTCGATAGATTCCCCCTAAAACTTCGGGGCGGTAAAACTGGCTCGTGGGACAACAAATCTTATACCAACCGCCAGTATTGATCACCAGAACACTTCCATCCGCATCTTCAAACACATCGGTGGGATGGAAATCCGGGCTGTCACTGACAAGGAATTCGGAGTTTTCGCTCGTCAGCATCCCACCGTGATTCCCAATTTTGTGGCGAAACACCCGGTGTTTATTAAAGGAGCATGAGAGCACGTTAGTAACATAGCCTCTCCCAAGTTGTGTGGACTCCAAACGTGCCAGACCGCAGGGGGCGGAGGCTCCCTGGTGAACCAGAGCGGGCATTAGTTCTCCGGTTCGGGGGACTCCGGCTAATACGCCGTGGTCCTTCCCATAGACTCCTCCATAAACGGCGTGTATGAGACCATCTCGTTTGCCTTCCTGAGGATGTTCCAGAAAAGTGGTAGTGAATATCCTTTCGCCGCCCGGGGTAAATACGATTTCGACAGGATTGTCCATGCCGCCTGTCATGACATTTCCGATGGGGCCACCAGAGGGGTGGCGTCGGAAAAGGTGAGCGGCGCGTGTGTTTAAGGATTCTCCATTGAGCAATTGATGGTTTTGCTCAGCAAACGCTCCCTTAGCCCAATATAGGAATCCGTCCGGTCCCAGGTAAGGGCCATGCAGGTCATTGGCGCAACCGGTAAGTGTTTTGCCGTCAAACCAGACCTCTCGCTTATCCGCAACTCCATCGTCATCGATGTCCGTCAGCTTCCAGATTTCTGGTGGGGCCGACACGTAAAGTGATCCATCGAACCAGCATGCGCCTTCTGGCAACATGAATTTGTCGGCGAATACGGTACGTGAGTCGAACACCCCATCTTGATCGGTGTCGGTGAGCTGGAGGATTTGATGTGATTTTTCTTCCAGTTGTTCCGGTCCTCGTGCAGAGGAGCCACTTGAATCAAGAACGTAAAGTCTGCCCTGTTCGTCAAAGTCTGCGTGGATTGGCCTGTCGACTAATGGCGGACCTGCAACTCGCTCGACAGTCATGCCATCGGGAACGGTAAATGTCTGACCGTCGAGTGTGACTTCGGCCGCATGAAGTGAACAGGCAAAGATGCCTGTTGATAGAAGTAATAGGGCGTTGCGATATAACATAATACTCGTTATCAATCGATGAGTTGTTTCGGTATGCTAGAAGCTAACTACAGTTATAAGTTATTTGTATTTAGGTATCAGTAAAAATGAATACTCCACTTGTTCCCCTTTTGCTTAGTCTACTGCTGGCACCAGTAGATGGTTTTGAATCGGATGCAATTCGACGTAACTATATGATGGAAACTGTGAAAGGGGTTGAGCAGATAATTGCGCACCGAGGTGCTAGTGTTGAGCGACCAGAATGCACGGCAATTGCGATCGAACGCGCGATTCAGACTGGTGCGACTGCGGTCGAAGTGGACATCCGATCATCGAAAGATGGTGTACTTGTTATTATGCATGACAGTACCGTGGATCGGACCACCAACGGAACAGGCAACGTCAACGATTTGACGTTAGACGAACTGCTGCAACTCGATGCCGGCAGCTGGTTTCACAGGCGTTATCGAGACCAAACTGTTCCAACATTGAGAGAGGTACTTGAGCAATGCAGAGGACGAATAGACGTCGTGTTGGACTTGAAGGAATACGGTGAGGAATACCGAAATAAGGTCGTTCGTGAAGTCAGGCAGTTCGGGGAACCGAAGCGTATGATCATCGGTGTTCGAAGTATGGCTCACATCAAAACATTCTCCGAGCTAATGCCTGAAGCCAGATTAATTGGTCTAGTCAGTCATCCCCGAGAGATTGAAATGTTTGTCGATAATGGTGTCGAAATGATTCGACTTTGGCCGAAGTGGTTTGATCAATTTGAGGAAGATCTGGTCCGTCGTGTTCGGTTGGCGGGAGCTACGTTGCACCTAAATGGTACGCTGGGAGAACTCGAGGAGACCTACACTCTGCTCAAACATTTTCCGGTTTCCTTGTCTTCAGATGACCCCAAAAAATTGAAACTGACCATGAGAAAGATTAAACATGGTGTATGGCCTGGTGGAAAGCCGGAAGCAAGCCCACGAGCAAGAGTACTACTAAACAGATAATAAACGAAGAATTAGATGCACAACAAAATGAAACGAATGCTTTTAGTCGTCATAGCGTTGATCGCTGCCGTACCCTCAATTGGTAATACAGCCGTTCCTGAAGAAACCAAAATATATGAATTGGCACCGGGGGTTTACTTCCGTAAGTGCCAGACTGAACCGGAATTCCTGGGGTGTAATCAGGGGTGGGTAATATTCAAGGATTTTGTTCTTGTCATTGATGCTAACTTTCCAAATCAGGCGGAAGAGGTTATTAAAATTATCCGAAGCCAAACGGATAAACCAATTAAATACATCTTTGATACTCACCATCACGGTGATCACGCCGATGGAAACGCGATTTATAAATCCATTGGGGCTGTTCCAATAGCCTCTGAGCGAACCAAACCGCTTTTTCAGACTTTAGGACTTGAAGGTTTCGAAACCAGCAGGAAAGAAAAACCTGATGAATACGGCAAACTGAAATACAAACTTCCCGAAATCTATTTTCCCAGGAAGATGGTATTTGATGACGGTGAAATGCGCGTTGAACTGCTTCATTTCGGCCACGCTCATACGGGAGGAGATGCAGTTGCCTGGTTACCCAAACAGGGGATATTGTTTACCGGCGACTGTATTGTCAATGGTGCGTTTAATTTTACCGGCCATAGTGATACCGCGAGTTGGATCAACGTTATTGACCAGATTAAGAAACTACCAGTTAAAACTCTGGCTCCCGGCCATGGAGAGCTTGGCGATATGAGCACTATTAAGACTCAACAACGTTACTTTGTTGAGTTACGTAGAGAAATCGCCGGATTGATTAAGAGAGACAGAACGCTCCAGCAGATTAAAACGGAAGTGAAATTGCCGTGGTACAAGAAATGGACAGGATTTGATATTTCTGAACGCGAAGAGAATATCGAACACGTTTACGGCGAGCTTACCAATGAGTGAAAATTCCGGATTTTACCAATTGATGTAAGAACCGTCATCGCGCCGAAGTCGTGGAGCATCTCCGGTAATCGGAGGATATTTTGACGCGGCCTCCGGGTTGAATTCAATCCCAAGCCCTGGTGCATCCGTCGGATAAAGGAAGCCGTCACTCCAGGTGACTTGTGTGGGAAACATCTCAGGTAAAATTGTACCGGGAGGACGAGCGCATTCTTGCACAGCAAAATTGCTGGTCGCCAGATCCATGTGAATACAGGCTGCTGTCGCGACCGGCCCTAACGGATTGTGCGGTGAAATAGGGATGTAATGAGATTCACACATACCGGCGATCTTCCGGGCTTCCGTAAATCCACCTGCCACGCAAAGATCCAATCGACAAAAATCAAACCAATTGTTTTTGATCAGAGGAGCAAATTCCCACTTAGATGAGAATTGCTCACCAATTGCGAGCGGCACGCTGGTTGCTTCACGTAGTCGTTGAACAACAGATACATTCTCGACCCGGACAGGATCTTCGATGAAATAGAGATTAAATGGCTCCAGCTGATTACAAAGCGTTATCGCATCACTCGGGTCGAGGCGGGTGTGCACGTCGAGAATAATCTCGATATCGTCTCCCAAGGTATTTCGAATCTCTGCTACCTGAGCGACCGTGGCTTTGATCGCCAGACGAGGCTCAAACACGCCCTGTTGGTGAGGAGGCTGGAAGCGGATGACTTTCCAGCCCGCTTCATGCTTTTCTTTGGCATTAGACGCTAATGCTTCAGGCGTCATGCCGTGTATGTGTGTATATGAATAGATTTTGTCACGAACCTTACCACCGAGTAATTCATATAGAGGAACGCCGTAGGACTTGGCCTTGATGTCCCAGAGGGCGATGTCGATAGCACTTACCGCCGCAGCGCCGACTCCCGTGGTCGGGAAAAATCCACAACGACTCATGGTTTGCCATAAATGTTCGGTTCGGCTGGCCGGCTGACCAATCAGGCTCGGTTTCAACGCGTCAATAAATCCGGCTTGAGCATCTTCCCGGAATGTCAGGCCTGCCTCGCCAATGCCACTGATGCCGGCGTCTGTTTCTACTTCGACAAACATGAAGTTACGATCGAGGCCGACAATGTATGTCTTAATGTCAGTGATTTTCATATTGAATTGATTGGTAAGCAGGATTAGATTGCGGTGCATAAAAGGCAATATGTTAATGCTACCACAGAAGTTTGTCGTCGCTTAGAGAGTAAAATGGCTGACTGTGAAATGGTGATCCATGTACGCTCAGAAATCTGATATGAACTCGAAAACTCAAATTCTTGAGGTTAGACAACCGTCATGGAAGTGGCGGATGTTTATCAGTGCCGCTTTGGCAATCCCCTGGATCTTAGGTTGCGGCCTGTTCAGCGAATATTCGGCAACGGCGCACAATGACGACTGGCTTTATGCTCGAAGTGCTCAGGTCTTATCCGAGCAAGGGCGTTATCAGCATGTATCACAGCATGGTGAATTAGCGGCTAGTGTTGTCACCCATGTCGTGTGGGGGCGATTATTTGTCTGGGGAGAATTCTCCTTTGAGGCCTTGCATCGATCTCAGGCTGTCGCCGGCTGGTTAACCTGTGTCGGGATTGCGTTTGTTGTTTTGGCATTAAACGGTAATCTGCAGATGGCACTCCTTGCTTCGGGTAGCCTTGCCATCACGCCATTGTTTTATGGACATACGTTTACTTTCATGACGGATGTTACGGCGTTGATGCTGATAACATACGCGATATTGTTTTTTATCCGCAGTGACAACCTGGCACGATTAGGGCCACTGCTTGTGGCCAGCCTGCTGACGGCGCTTGTGTTTTGGTGTAGGCAGACCCATGTCTTGATTGCCGTATGCCCCCTTTTTGTGCTTTGGAAACGAAGACGGAATTACTCATGGAAGCAATTAGTAATTCGACTTGGTATTCTCGGTGGTATTCCGGCGTTGTCACTCGTTTTGTTCGAGTTAGTGGGACTCGTTCCAGGGAACCAATCTCGCACTGGTACCCTGTTTATCAAATCATTTGATTTTGTTCGGCTGAAACAGATTGCCGTTTATCTGTATGGCATGGGGCTACTCCTTGGAATGCTGCTGTTGCCGATGTCGGCCATGTTGATGCTTAAATGGTTTGGCAAACGGAGGCTGGAATTGAGACGTCGCTGGATGGTTCTCGTCGGCTTGGCGTGGCTTGGCGTGTTTGTAGCGACTGGAGGCCGGACGTATATTACTCAATCAGTTGGGTACTTCCTGCACAATGCACATTTTGGTCCCGTGCTGTTTGCAGATCTGCCGCATGCAGATGGAAGCTGGACTTATCTCGCTGAGGTCAAATGGCCTCCGGCAGTTTGGCAGTTGATTTCTATCGCGTCGATTCTTTCCCTGGCTGTCTCAACATCAGCTGCTATGACGACGCTCACGACGGCACGAATGGATCAACCTGAGCAATGCATCAGGGATAGATCGCTGTGGCGATGGGGTATCTTCCTGTTTGGTCTCGTAATTTCAATTGCATTGTTGGCCGTTGTCGAAAACATTGTCGATCGATATTGGATGGTATTGTTTGTGCCGGCAGTGATTTGGGTTGCTACGAGTGATGCTTTTTTGGTGGTGGTGCGGCCCGGCAGAGTATCTGCGGCTTTGATGTGGATTGCCGGGGTCTCGATGATTTACATCAGTCTGACATTTACACATGACTGGCTTGCATTTAACGATCAGCGAAATCAACAGATGGAAGCTTGGCTGGATCAAGGCTTACGTCCTCAGGATATTGACGTAGGAGCGGATCTGAATGGATGGTTAAGGACGGCAGAGGATTATGAAAGCATGCAGCGAGCAGGAGATGACACGAGAAGCTGGCGTGGTCTGGCGACTCATATGCTGGCTCATCGTCCCCGTCGGGGGTGGAAAGTCATTGGAACTCGAACGTGGTATAGTTGGGCAGTAGAAACAGAGCAGACGTTGCTGTTGCTTAAGAAAGACGATTGATTCCAACCGAAATGAAATGGCAGTATGTAAAAAAGGCTCAGATCAGGTTAGGATCTGAGCCTTATTGCTTGCTGGTTACAGTCAACGTTGGGCTATTTGTCAGTGCGGAATGGAGAGGCCGGTAAACCGCTTGCATTGACCAAATTAGGCTCGGCAAGCTGATGCCAGCCGAAGCGTACATGGACTGGATTTGCTACCCCATCCGAAGCTACGATCAGTTTGTCGCCTTTAATCGTCGCGACCGCTGGCTTGAACTCGCCATCTTGGCCAGCCACTTGAAAGTGAGTTAACGGTTTGTCGTCACTGGAAGCAAGGCCTCCGTTAGCGTGATCGAAGGAGATTTCGATGGTGGCTCCATTCACTTTGTGGTTTTTGTATAGAGGCCCTGAATAAACTAAATCTTCCTGGCCATAGGTTTTTGCAAGTGCCCATAGGGCGAGGCGTTTACCGACGTCCTGCTTGATCTTTGGATGGATGTCGTTGAGATTGCTGATGTCCGTTGTAACCGCCATTCCCGTGTTTGGCAGTGATAAAGTTGCCGATTGAGCTTCCCAAATTTCCGGCAAGGCAACTTCACTACCTCCATAGCGGTATGGAGCCAGTTGGACAAAGTAGAAAGGCATGTCGGCATTGTTGAAGACGTTACGCCAACCTCGAATCAAGGCCTTCATTTTTTCGTGATAGAGCATGCCCTCCCCTCTGTTTGATTCTCCCTGATACCAAATGGCACCTCGAAACTTCAAATACCTGAAATTGTGAATCATGCCGTTGTAAAGAGCGAGCGGAGTTTGGTGATTAACGCGGCCATTATTGACTGCTGGGAGATTGTCCAAATTATCCGAAATGTTCTTGAGGGCAGGAGTTGATTTGAATCCAACAGGGGGCGTCCATGGTTCAATGCGAGTGCCGCCCCAGTTAGAGCCAATCAATCCTACTGGAACGTTCAGTTCGGCCTGTAACTTCCGACCAAAAAAGTAACCGACCGCCGTGAAGTTGGGAACGGTTTGCGGGTTTGCGATTTTCCAGCCATCAGATGGAATGTCATTTTCGGGCTTAGCGCTCGGACGATGGGGGAATTTGATGTGGCGAATCTTTGGATGGTTGCCATTACTAGCTTCTTCTTCAGGATTGAGAGACTGTCGGACAGTCCACTCCATATTGGATTGACCTGAACACAGCCAGACTTCACCGATCAAAACGTCCTCGAGGGTAATACTGGAAGATCCCTGGATTTCTATTTTGTGGGGGCCACCTGCTTCGAGTGATTTTAGTTCGACCATCCACTGACCTTGATTGTCAGTTGTTGCGGTTGTTGAATCCTTGCCAAGCGAAACGGTCACTTTTTGCCCGCTGTCGTCCCATCCCCAAAGTACGATGGGAGCATTTCGTTGGAGGACCATATGGCTACCGAGAATCGAAGGTATCTTAGTTTCGGCCTGTAGAGCACTTAACAGATTGATGGAAATCAGTGTCGCAAGTACGCCGTAAGCGATTAGGCGAGAAGTTTTCATGGTTACATTCCTATGGAGGTATAAAAATTTCTGAGAGGGCTCGATTTTAGCCTGTCCGTTGCCCGAAAACCAGTTGTGGGAGAAGGGGAATTGTAATTGTCATCAAAACCATCGTTATGACATAATAAGGTGTTCCAACAGCTCAACTTTTGACCCAGGTTTAACGTGTCTTTACATCGAATTGATCGCCGAGACTTATTGCAGGTTGGTTGCTCAAGCTTTTTAGGCCTGACGCTGCCATCGCTGTTACACGCTGCCGAGAATCGTCGCAACGGAAAATCAGTTATTTTGGTTTTCCAGACAGGTGGTGGGAGTCAGCTTGAGACTTTTGATCCTAAGCCGGATGCTCCGGACCACATCCGTGGTGAATTCAAGACAATCCAAACGAAAATTCCCGGTGTATTGTTTGGCGAGCATCTACCTCGCCTGGCAGATCGAACAGACAAAATTGCTGTCGTGCGATCGTTTTCACATAGTGATAATCGACATCTTTCCGGGACTCATAACACACTCACCGGTGAGCCGCAGGTTTTCCGAGGTGATGCCAATGAAGATAAAGAGCTATCCCGACTTGACCGACCATGTTATGGCGGCGGNGTGAAGCTTGTTAATCCTACAATAAGTGGGATGCCGTGTCAGGTGACGCTTCCTCGACCATTGATCGAAGGTCCCTTAACTTGGCCTGGACAGCACGCGGGTTTTCTGGGACCTAAATATGATCCCTGGCAAGTGAATTCAGATCCTAACGGTAAGGACTTCAAAGTTCATGGAATTCAAATGATGGACGGCATTACCACCAGTCGGCTGTCGAACAGAGTGAACATTCTTAAGCAAATGAATGATCAGCAGCGAAATTTAGATCGGTTTGCTAGGGGAATTCAGTTCACTAGTCAGCAGGAAGAAGCCTTGAACCTG
Organism: Planctomycetaceae bacterium; assembly: GCA_002717145.1. Classification (GTDB taxonomy): domain Bacteria; phylum Planctomycetota; class Planctomycetia; order Pirellulales; family Pirellulaceae; genus UBA721. Next base: position 19,188 of record PBCP01000029.1, read on the forward strand.
CTGACGTCTCCTAATATTGCTAAAGCATTTGATATCAATGCAGAAAGTGACGGACTGCGAGACAAGTATGGGCGAAGCGAATACGGACAGACGTTGATTCTGGCTCGACGGCTGGTCGAGCATGGGGTTCCTTATGTGCAGTGCAACATGGGGATCGTACAATCATGGGATACTCATTCGGATAACTTCCCGCGTTTGCGTGACAAACTGTTGCCCGGAATCGACCATGGAGTATCTGCCCTGATGGATGATCTGGAATCAAGGAATATGCTAGACGATGTATTAATTGTTGTGGTTGGCGAATTTGGTCGTACTCCAACCATTAATAAGAACCCAGGCCGAGATCATTGGGCCTCAGGATATAGCGGTATCTTTATTGGGGGGGGAGTTCGAGGAGGCCAAGTCATTGGAAAGTCGGATAAGCATGCAGGCCATCCGGAGACTACGCCTTATCATCCGAACGATATTGGCGCTACAATTTACTCCACATTGGGAGTCGATCCGGCGACCATAGTACGTGATCGAGAGAACCGTCCGCTGCATCTAAATAATGGTAAAGTCATGGAAAAACTCTATACTGGCTAGAGATTAATTCGATTGCGGCTGATTCGTTCTCTGGTAGATAGACTCGATGTCATAACAAAAAAAGAGCTGGAGTTTTGACGCTCCAGCTCTTTACTTGTTATGGCTTTACGAACTATTCCTTAAAGAAGTTCTCAAGAATCTGCGGAATTTGTTTACCCACTCGTGATTCAGGATCAAGTTTTTGGGCAGCCAGTAGCAAGGTCTTTGCGGCTGGCTTATTCCCTGCTCCGAATAATCGTTGGGAACGGTTGAAGAGGGCCATTTGGCCTTCCGCAGCTGCAGGCCGCTTTTCCTTGATGAGATCTGCGACCTGACCAGCAAGTTTCTCAACGTCCAGTTCATTACCTGTCAGTTCAGCTAGGCCAGCTTCGAATTCAGCCGTTCGCTGAATTGCAGCGTACTTATCGCCAATTCCCTTTTCGTCGAGCTTCATGATTTGCTCAACAGATTCACCGTAGAAAGAGACGGCGAGCTTTGGTTCGACAACACTGATGGCTTCATCAAGAGCCTTGGCTTTCTCCACACCTTCGGCTGCTTCGGCTTTTTCGAAAGCAGCATCGCGTTTTTCGAGAGATTCTTTCTTTGCACGGATGTCGGCAACCCACTGTTCGGCCTTCTGTCCACCATAACCGGACTGGAAATGAAATGGGCGGCCTTGGGAGTCAGCGAGGTACACAGATGGAACGCCACGAACCCCGAATTTACCGGAAAGCTTCTGATATTGTTCCTGTTCTGCGGGAGTGACCAGTGATTTGTCACGAGGATTGTCAAGAACCAGAAGGATGTAATCTTCTTTCACCGTCTGAAAGACTTCCTGACTGAGCACGTTTTTGTGCAGGGCTTTACATGGAGGGCACCAGTCTGAACCAGTGAATTCCATGAGGATTGCTTTTCCTTCTTTGGCAGCCAGTTCCTTGGCTTCTTCGAAGCTNCGTGTCCAGCCTTTGTAGTGGTCATCATCAGCGAATGCATTGCTGAATGTTGTCATAACCAGTGTGGCTGTAGCCAGCACGGCAAGTGATTTGTTGAAAAGATGCATAATGTAGATCTCTGTCAAAAATGAATGAGAGTTAATAGGTTTGATAAGTAACTCTTATTTTATACGAGAACAGTTCCGTGCGAGTAGTCACCGATCCAAAAACGAACAAATAAAAATGGGAATTGCCTTAAATAGGCCTTATATACCTATTTCTGGATATTTTTGGGCCCACTTCCAAATGCTTTTTCGTAGGTGCCATCTCCGCTTTTGACGTATTTCGTGAATCCAAGCTTATCGAGTTTACCGTCGTTGGCCATCGAACGATTCATGGCACCGTCCGAGAAACGGCCTCCGATGTTAGGTGGAAGCATAACTCGCCTGACTGGTTTGCCGTGTTCAGGGTGGATTTCCAATGGGGCTTCCGACATTGGCTGTACGACTTCAAATCGTTCGCCTGTGGGGTGACCGTCGTCGAGCACTTCGTAAATGTATGTTGGCATAAGTAGCAAAAACTTCCAATTCGTTGACAACGCCTTATAGTCGATGACCGGGGATCGGGGAGCCTTCGGCGGTTAGGTTGAGTGGAGTACCGTGGGCCACTACTTGTACCCCGTTAATCAATACATGTTCAATACCACTGCAGTGGTGTATTGGATCGCCGAATTGCGCCTGATCAGCGATGGTGTTTTCGTCCAAGACCACTACGTCTGCATAGGCCTTTTCGATGAGCCGTCCCCGTCCTTGCAAACCAAACGTGTCTGCACTGAGCGAGGTCATTTTGCGAATGGCATTTTCTAAAGTGAATAAGCGAGCATCGCGAACGAATGGTCCGAGCCACCTCCCCGCACTGCCGTAAGCACGTGGATGAACGTTGCCGTCGGGCTGGTAAATGGCATCGGTTCCCATCATACAGCGAGGGTGTGCGACGAAGGGTTCAACCAGTTTGTCGTCGCCTTCGTCCATGACACATAGTACTCCAAGTTGCTCATCGAGTAGCAGGTCGATCAGAGCAGGTGAAGTCTCTTTTCCGCTTTCAGCCACGATCTGTTGCAAAGTCTTCCCCCAGTCATTTAGATGATCATTTGTAGGAGACCATGCCATGAGTACGTGATCGAGATCGAGTCGGTAAGCGTCAAAAGAGTGTTTTGTTTTGCGTTGGATATTTTCGAGTGCCAGTTTACCAGTGGCGGCTAGAGGCCCATCTTCCCAAACCTCGTAAGGTAGCAAATAGTTGAGCATGGTGCTGCCGGGTTGATAGGGATAAACATCGAAGGTGGTAGGAATGCCTTCGGAGCAGGCATCTTCGATAAGCTCAAAAACCTGTTCTGGCTGATAGGGGGGCTGGCATTTGAGGTGTGATATGTGTACTGGTACGTTGGCTTGACGACCTATTTCAATCGCTTCGCGAATACCGTCTAGTAATCCCAGCTTATAGCGAATGTGAGTTACATAGGGCTTGTTCTGGCCAGCCATCGGCTGACAGGCTCGGATCAGTTCGCTGGTAGAGCTATGGCATTGGGCAATGTAATCAAGTCCGGTGGAAAGGGCCACTGCGCCAGCTTCCAGGCATTCGTTGACTAACTGTTGCATGCGTACGATTTGCGAATCGTCCAGTGGACCACGACTGAAGTCGTGAACAAGCGTGCGTAGATTGGCGTAAGGGATCTGAGCAGCAAAATTTTGTACACTTCGGCCTTCGAGGACTTCGAGGTAGTCGTTTAGTGATTCCCAGCCCGTATAATCCTGCATGCGAAGTCCGTTGAGCCCACGCAGATAGTAAATCCAGTCCCGCCAGGTGGCGCTATTGACCGGTGCATAAGAGATCCCATCGGACATGATGATCTCTGTGGTAAACCCTTGCTGAGTTTTGTAATGTTGGTGCCCGTCGCGTAGCAGCCAACCATCGCTGTGGTTGTGAACGTCGATAAAGCCGGGACATACTATTTTTCCCGTGGCGTCAATTTCCTGTTCACTTTTCGCAGAGGACAGATCGCCGATCGCAGTGATCCGGCCATCACTTATTCCGATGTCAGCCCGTTGTCTTGCTGCACCCGTACCGTCGATTACAGAACCGTTTCGGATTATCCAGTCCATCAGCCTGCCCTGTCAGATTCTGGTATCTTGTTCGTGTGGCCGTTTTAGATAATTTCGTGGATTGGCTCTATGCCTTCGCGGACCATGTACTGAGGCGTACCCGTCTTATCGAAAAATCGAATTTTACCGGTGTCGATACCTACATTTTTGTAGAGCGTAGCAAAGACTTCCTGGAACTTAACAGGACGTTCCGTGGCGTATTCACCGTATTTATTAGTGGCACCGATGACCTGCCCCGTTTTCATACCACCGCCGGCGAGCATCGCGCAACTGACGCGTGGCCAGTGGTCACGACTATTGTTCTTGTTGATTTTGGGGGTGCGTCCGAATTCGCCCCAAACGACAACAGAAACGTATCGGTCCAGCCCTCGTTCGTGGAGGTCTGTGACAAGGGCAGCAAGCCCCTGGTCAAGCTTAGGAAATTCCTGACGTGAGCGTGGGAAGTTCATTCCGTCCCCACCATGCCAATCCCAACGGCTGTAGTTAAGCGATACGACCCGTGCACCTGCTTCGACTAACCTTCGTGCAATGCAGAAATTCTGGATCATCTTTGGAGCACCATCGCGTTGGTAAGTAGCGTCGTTTTCACCGTAACGAGCCAGCGTCTTCGGATCTTCTTTGCTCAGGTCTAAGGCATCGACGAGTTTACTTGTTGTTAGGATTCCCAATGCCTGTTGGTGGTATACATCCATTCCATCTGCGATACCAGTATTGTCAACGTCACGACGGAACGTATCGAAGGCCGTACGTAAAGCTTCACGGTCATTCAGGCGATCGAGTGTAATTCCCTGCAGAACCATGTTGCTTGGATCTTTCGTAGGATCTTTTTCCACGAGTCCGAACGGTGAGTGTTTGACTCCGAGGATGCCACCCATTTGAGTTTCTCCCCAGGTACGGTTGCCTGTAGGGTACATCAATGAAACGTTGGCCGGAACTGCGTTGTTTACATTGCCTTGTAGGTGAGAAACCCACGATCCCCAATTGGGACGACCTTCACGTGGACCTCGTTCACCGAATTTCCATCCGGTCATACATTGATAGGCATCGTGACGTCCATCAGCATCGCAGATGGATCTAATCGGGATGAACTTGTCCATCATTTGAGCCATTTTGGGAAAGTGCTCGCAGATTTCGATGCCCGGAACATTGGTTTTTATAGGTCGGAATTCCCCGCGAATTTCGGACGGGGCGTCCGGTTTCAAGTCCCACAGATCGATGTGAGAAGGGCCTCCCGGCATATAGATGTTAATGATTGCGCGGTGGTTTGAGCCTGTCTTTGCCTGCAGGTCGGCATCCACCATGTTAGCCATCGATAGGCCACCCATTGCCATTCCGCCGATCTTAAGAAAGTCACGCCGGCCCATACCGTCACAGTACCCCTGATTTCCTTTGGATTTTCCGTAAATCGTTAGCATCTATGAGTTCCTGATATGTGCATTGTTAGTGTCCAGCATCTGCATTGATTATCGGCAAATGAACTATCTATATATTATGAAACATGAGGTAGTGATAGCAAGACCGGCGTTTGTCTAGAACCGCAGGTTTGCAAAAGCCCATACTGTTGTTGTGAACCAAACCTCTCTAAAATAGGTATATGGTTAAAGCTAGGACGATTTTTCGCGAATTTTTGAAGTCCCCCAATAAGGTGGGGGCAGTTGCTCCCAGTTCGCGATATTTGGCGAATGCAATGCTTGACTAGTTAAAGTGGGATTCATTGAAAAGCGTTGTTGAGTATGGTCCGGGGACCGGAGCTATCTCAAGGCAGTTGCTGAAGCGAGTAGGAGAGCAGCAGAAATTTTTTGCTGTGGAATTGAATGGTAACTTCATTCCAGTATTAAGAAAAAAATTGCCAGAGCTTACTGTCTTCAATGAATCGGTCAGTGATATTCGGCACATTTGCAATCGTGAAGGAGTCGATTGGGTGGATGGCATTATTAGTGGTCTGCCGTGGACGGCTTTTCCGGAGTCACTACAGAAAGAACTTCTTGAGGCGACTTTGAGCGTGCTGGCCGATGGCGGTCAGTTCGTTACTTTTGCCTATGTGCACGGGCTGGCCCTGCAGAACGCGCGGAGGTTCCGAGCCAGGCTTCGAGAGGCATTTTCTGAAGTGACCGTTAGTCCGGTCGTATGGCGCAATCTACCACCGGCCGTCTTCTACAGTTGTCGCAAGTAAGTGCCCCAAAAGCAGGTTTCCGATTAGGTGGCTTACTTTTGAATACAGACGACGCGGATTCCGTTTTGGCGACTACGTACTTGTTGGTTCGCACTGCCCCGGTAGGTTGACCGGCACGACGAAGGTTGTGACATGTAACTACCACCTCGCAAGACACGAATATTGCCTGAGGTTGGCCCCTGAGGGTTTTGTGGAGGCGGGTTGTCACTATAGTAATTGGCCAGATAAGCATCTTCGCACCACTCGGCTACATTGCCGTAGAGATCGTATAATCCCCATTGATTAGGCTGCTTGCCCGCCACAATCTGGATATTGGTGGCGTTGGCTTTGAACCAAGCGTATTCCGATAGCACTTGCCCGAGGTCCTGCTCGCTGTTGTCAAAAGAATCGCCGTAATTGTAAGCCGTTCGTGTGCCAGCACGGCAGACATACTCCCATTCAGCTTCGGTCGGCAAACGGTAAGTGCGGCCAGCTGTCATTTCTTCAGGCAACGCTGATAGTTTGGCACAGAATGCCTTGGCGTCGTCATAGGAAATGTTATTTACCGGCATATGCGGGTTCTTTTCTGAACTCGGGTTGTTCCCCATAACGGCTTCCCACTGTGCCTGCGTGACTTCGGTGACGCCGATGTTGAATTCCTTGGTAAGTTCTACGGCGTGTTGCGGACGTTCGTCGTTGTTGGCATAAGGATCCGGCTTACGGACAATTACCCGGTTATCATTGTCTGTATTAATTCGACCTGCACTAAATAGCCCGATGCCAATGAAATTGAGAAAGGCCCCCTGGACGTTGACGGTAATATCCAATTTGCCGGCATCGGTTTGTGCGTTAATAGCAGCAGCGATGTTGGTGGCAATTTGCTCAGGGCTAGAAGGCGTGTTGGTGGCTGCCCCGCTGCTAAACGGGACGGGTACGTAAAGACGGGCAGTCGCTTTGGTGTCGACATCGATGAGTTCGAAGCGAGCGCTTTTGCCGGAGGCGTCATCAACCATAAAGATTTGGCCTGTACGAAAACGACTGCCATCAAGAGCGACTTGAACTACATATTCCGGAGCTCCCATCTGAAATGCCCCCGCCTCGACGGTCGCCATCGTCATCCCAATGCTATTGGTGATCCGAGGCTTTGCCTGCGGCGGAAGATCCTTTTCGAGATCCGGAGCTTGTCCGATGGCATGGCCCGGAAATACTCCGTATGTCAATGCAAGAACGAGAGTGGCCGTCAAAACCAGCTTCGTTTTGCGAGTAAAGGTGTGAAGTGACATCGTGATTCTCCGTTGACGAGATTTGCTCGTGCGCTACTTGCCCCCACGGGACGATTAGGACGGTTCTCCGGGCTTGGTTGTGGGTGCCGAGGCTTTGGCTCGCTGCCAAAGGTTTCGAAGTGCCCCGGTAAGCGTCTTTGCGCCGGTTTGATTATAAATGTTATTTTCAGGCAGGTTGTTGGCAAGCTTTCGATGTGCGATTCCCAGATTATGGTATGGAATAGCTGGGAAAAGGTGGTGCAAAGCGTGATACCGAAGCCCCACCGGTGCCCACAGCTCACCGATAATGGGATTGTCTGGATAGTTTACCGAATCAAGTAGCTGTTGCTCAAATGTCATCTGTCCCTCATCGTTGCTCCAACGATGTGCTCCGAGTGTGCGTAGAGCATTGAGTATTAGCAGAATGACGGCGGTAGTATAGGACTGTATCAAAAATGGCCACGGTAATGTTCCACGAGTGAAAAACACGACGCTAATCAGTGTAAGTAACCAAAGAAAGCAAAGAAATTCCTGCAGGTACATGCGACGTCTAGCAGCGGCTGGTTCGGTAGGCCGGATGTAAAATGGATCAATGATCATTGATGAACATCGTTGGTGTACAAATTGCCGAAAATTTGGAATGCTCCAGGCAATCGGTGTCAAAAACAGGAAGCGAATGAAGACCAAGGGGGGCACTACCAGCGGGTGAAGCATAAAAACGATGATTTGCCACGGAGGACGCTGGCCAAGCGGCAGATACTCTCCGTCACGGTCGGTACCGTAATGCTTGCTACGATGATGGTCCAGGTGGGTGTGGTAGACAAACGATGGTATTAGAAAAGGAATTCCGCAGAGAACGTGCCATATGAATCGAAATACAATTAGGTTACGTCCACGCATATGGACAATTTCATGGATAAACATGGCAATTCGGTAATACAGCACACAGGACACCAGGGTGGTGCCGATGTAGCAAAGCCATAGCATCGAGGGAGAGTTTGGAATGGTAATTCCCTCCATTTGCCAGTTCTGCTCAAAATCAGCCAGATAGATTTTGGCTGCGTACGTTCTTGCATGCGCATAGGTATAGAAGCCAGCGACCCAGCACAACAAAAAGTCGGCCCAGTAAATGAATGCGTTATGCTTGAACAGCTCCCCACCAACGATTTTTCGGGCTTCCCCGATCGAAAATGGAGGCGGATTTTCATTGAAGTCAGCAGATGCCATTTTTCAATCAAATGTCACTTGGTTGCGTTGTCGTAAAAAGAGGATCGCCTGTCTGACGCGTAGGCCATCGCTCAACCACATATTTCCCTCGTATGACTACTGTAGTTCTTATATATAGTTCGGCGTTTGATAGACCATTTGTTTATATTGTTTACAGCTTCCCATCAAAGGACCACCCCCACCCAGACCCTTAATAAACCCGCATTGCGAGCCGCCCACCAACTACTTGCTAGCAGTTTAAGCAAATTCTTCCGATTGCTATTGCGTTTTTCTCGGAAATTGCGCCAAATACTACATCTTGTGGTTTTCGTGGACGATAATCACAACAGGTCGAGAGTGGTCTTCGGATTCGCAAAGACCTAATGTGCTAGCATGCCCGGCGAAAGTGGGGGGTGCTAGCAGGTTTGCTGGTGTTTTTTGCTGGTTGAGCCGGCTGGTTTTTTGGCGGTTCAAAAAAAGGGAGCGAAGTATCAGTGAAACTACAATATATTGTGTTGACATTGTTGGTCTCTACGATATATTGTTTCGGCACGCTGGTCGTTAGTTCCGAGTTAGGGGCGGCGAGCAACATGGCTGGATGGCCTTTTGGTTTGGTCTGGCAATGGTGTGTGGAGGATTAGAAAGCTTCAAGGAATGAGCTTTCAGTCATGGATTGATCGAACAATAGGAGACTGTACTCAGGGAAATGAGTCGGTCGTAATGGATTGCTCGAGACCAAGGATTGAAGTAGGTCGTTTCTTTGTTGTGCTCGCCTGTGAGCGAGGGAATCTAATTCAGATCACAAGTAGCGTGTCCTAAATGGGTGAATACAAGTAAGTTGCAGCCCAGCCCGCCGGAGTATTGGCGACGGAGGGCCCCCTTTTTCTAAATGGAGTTTTTCGAGCAATTGGTGAATGGATGTACCTGACTCGTTAGTAAGCGAATCTCGTCATTCTTTTTGTCGCTTTAGAGAATCGTCGCGACACATCTTTGCTGAAGAGCCTCTCATTAACTGGAAAAGAGGAACTGCCCACATGACATGGGAAGCCGGCGGCTTCGAGTTGGACTCGAGGCCCCAATTTGGATTTCTCAGGGCCCATGTAGGTGAGTTGTAATAGTCAGCCCAGCTAGTCCTGGTTTGACTGTAGCGACTATGCCCATGGACGTAAGGTGCAGTGGAGGCCGGATCGATGAAAAAGATCGGTTCGTGAGAAGCGAAGGTATTGCCTTTGCTTTGCCTGTTCGAAACGGATCTCTGAGGAGAGTCTTGGACAGGTCATGACAATGATAGGAAATCAACGCTACGAAGGAGTGACAGTATGGTTGGTATGCAAACAGAATGGAATGTCCGAAAAAGAGACGGACGAGTTGTGCCGTTTGAAAGTTCACTAGTTGCTCGCGCGATAAGTAACGCATTTCGCGCAGAGCTCAATCTGGCTGACTCGCAGCCATTGGAAGAGGCGACACTGGAAGAAATTGCACGCATGACCGAAAATATTGTTTCGGAAATGTCGCCTTTGGCATCTACTGGCGATGGGATCGAAGTCGAAAAGGTTCAGGATCTCGTTGAAATGGAATTGATGCGACGAGGCCACTATCGAATTGCTCGTCGATACATCGTCTACCGCAGTGAGCACGCCAAGGTACGTGCTCTGCGTGCTCCGGAAAGTGAGATTCAAACAGAAGAGGCATCCCGGATTAATGTGACGCTGGAAGACGGCAGTCGCGTGGCATTTGATCAAAACCGAGTGCGACGTCGTTTGGGAATGGCTTGTCAGGGGTTGGAGGAAATCTGTAATGCAGATGACCTATTGGAAGAGGTGATGCGCCAGGTCTTTGACGGTATTTCATCGACGGAAATCTATCGCTCTATGATTTTGGCTTCCCGTTCACGGATCGAGCGTGACCCTGCCTACGATACGGTGGCATCTCGTTTGATGCTGATGGTGATCTACAACGATGCACTGGGGGATGCTCCCGAATTTGATAAAGTCGAAGGGGCTTATCGGGATCAGTTTGAGCACTACATTATTGATGGGATTAACGCCAGTCGCCTGGATCCTGTGTTGCGGGAATATGACCTGGCTTCCATTGCAGCAGCGTTGAAACCTGAACGGGACCATAAATTCAAATACCTGGGACTGCAGGCTATTTACGACCGTTATTTGCTTCATATTGAAGGTCGCCGCATTGAAACCCCTCAATATTTTTGGATGCGAGTGGCGATGGGGCTGGCGATTCGCGAAGGTGACCAGAGAGAAGAGCGAGCGATTCAGTTCTACGATATACTGTCGCAATTCCGCTTTACTTCGGCTACACCTACCCTGTTTAATTCGGCCACCAATCATCCTCAGTTGAGCAGCTGCTATCTGTCGACAGTGAGTGATGATTTGAGCCACATCTTTAAGTGCGTCTCAGACAATGCAATGCTTTCTAAATGGGCTGGTGGGCTTGGTAACGACTGGACAAATGTTAGGGCAACCAATTCGTATATCAAAGGAACCAACGGCCAGAGTCAAGGTGTGATTCCGTTTTTGAAGGTCGTCAATGACACCGCCGTCGCTGTAAATCAGGGTGGGAAAAGAAAGGGAGCAGTTTGTTCCTATCTGGAAACCTGGCATATGGATGTCGAAGAGTTTCTTGACCTGCGTCGTAATACGGGTGATGAGCGACGTAGAACACATGATATGCACACTGCCAACTGGATTCCTGACCTGTTCATGAAACGTGTTCGCGATAAAGCTGAATGGACACTGTTTAGTCCCGATGAAGTACCTGATCTGCATGATCTATACGGTAAAGAGTTTGAGGAACGGTACGAAGAGTACGAGAGAAAAGCCGAAGCCGGTGAGATGCGAATGAGCCGTAAGGTTGATTCTGTTGAGTTGTGGCGAAAAATGCTCACTCGTCTTTTTGAAACGGGACATCCATGGATCACCTGGAAAGACCCTTCGAATATCCGTTCTCCTCAGGATCACTCAGGAGTTGTTCACAGTAGTAACCTGTGTACTGAAATTCTGCTGAACACTTCTCCCGAAGAAACAGCGGTTTGTAATCTTGGTAGCGTTAATTTGGCGAACCATGTTAAGGACGGGAAGCTGGATATAGAGAAGTTGGGGGAAACGGTAACGGTTGCGATGCGAATGCTCGACAATGTTATCGATATCAATTATTACCCAACAGCAGAAGCGGAAAGTTCTAACCGTCGTCACCGCCCGGTCGGATTGGGAGTGATGGGTTTTCAGGATGCCTTGTTCAAACTTGGTATCGGCTATTCCAGTGATGCTGCTGTCGAATTTGCTGATCGTAGTATGGAGGCAATTTCTTACTACGCCATTCAGGCATCGTCAGATTTGGCGGGTGAACGCGGTACTTATTCCAGTTATGTCGGCTCCAAATGGGATCGCGGTATGCTACCGATCGATTCACTTGAGTTGTTGGAGCAGCAGCGCGGAATTCACATTGATGTGGATCGCAGTGCGACTCTTGATTGGGACGGGCTCCGAAAGAAACTTGCCGAAAATGGAATGCGTAACAGTAACGTGATGGCGATTGCACCGACCGCCACGATTTCCACGATTGTGGGAGTGTGTCAGTCGATCGAGCCCATATACAAGCACCTCTACGTAAAGAGTAACCTGTCCGGTGAATTTACTCAGGTGACCTCCGATTTAGTTGAAGAATTAAAAGGTCGAGGTCTATGGGACAGTGATATGGTCGAAGCGCTTAAATATTATGACGGTTCGGTACAGGATATTGAACGCGTGCCGGCAGACCTGAAGGCTCGTTATCATACGGCCTTTGAAGTCGGGCCGGAATGGATCATTAAATGTGCCGCTCGTCGTCAAAAATGGATTGACATGGGGCAATCGCTCAACCTGTATCTTGCCGAGCCAAGTGGTAAGAAGTTGCACAATATGTATATGGCAGCTTGGGAGCAAGGTCTTAAGACGACCTATTATCTACGAACTCTTGCAGCCACACAGGTTGAAAAATCGACGGTGGATATTAACAAGTTTGGTGTACAGCCTCGCTGGATGAAGAGCCAAAGTGCTTCAGCAGATATTGAGGTAAATCGTGAGGATGCAGCACAGGAGTTGCCGGCAACGGCGGTGACTAGTGCTTGTAGCTTAGACGATGATTGCGAAGCTTGTCAGTAGCCAATCAGTGAGAAGAGGAGTCGTAGGGGCTTGTTGCTTTAGGCTCTCCTCTCTCAGATGCAAATCAAACATTCCAGATACTAAGTAACAAAAGAGATAGAAAAAGGAGCGTGAAATGTCATCTCCAGTAAGTAAATTACTCGAATCCAATACCGGCCGTATCGACGCTCGGGATAAACTACTGATTAACTGTAATCAGGTTGATGTCAATCAGTTGATGCCATTGAAGTATCACTGGGCATGGGAACACTATAACAATGGTTGTGCAAACCACTGGA
>PBCP01000030.1 GCA_002717145.1 Planctomycetaceae bacterium
TGTGGTGATTGCCGCTATCACATCCTGTACCAATACGAGCAACCCATCAGTCATGCTGGCTGCCGGACTATTGGCTCAAAAAGCAGCGGCGAAGGGATTGAATGTAAAACCTTATGTGAAGACAAGTTTAGCCCCAGGGTCACGCGTTGTAAGTGATTATCTTGATAAAGCCGGATTAACTGACTCGTTGAAGCAACTTGGATTCCATGTTGTGGGGTACGGGTGTACTACCTGTATTGGAAACAGCGGGCCCTTACCGCCTCCGGTCTCGGCCGCGATTCATGAGGCCGATCTGGTGGCCTGTTCTGTGCTGTCAGGAAATCGCAACTTTGAAGGACGGGTTAGCCAGGATGTAAAAGCTAATTATCTTGCCAGTCCTCCACTTGTCGTCGCCTATGCACTGGCTGGAACGACATTAATCGATTTCGAAACAGAGCCGCTCGGGCAGGATTCAGATGGTAATGACGTCTTTTTGAAAGAGATTTGGCCTTCACGTGAAGAAGTTGCCAACGTGCTTAATAGTGCGATTGATAGTGAAATGTTTGTTGATCGCTATGGCAACGCGTTTGATTCTAACGAGAAGTGGAATGCAATCGCCGTGGATTCGGGAGATATCTATGCATGGAACGATGCTTCGACCTATATCCAGGAGCCGCCTTTTATGGTGGACCTGCCTGTCGAGGTGCCACCGGTTGAGCCACTGCATGGAGCTCGGGCGTTGGCCATGTTGGGGGATAGTACAACGACTGACCACATTTCCCCAGCCGGTGCTATTGCCAAAGACAGTCCGGCTGGCCTGTTTCTGCAAAACAAGGGTGTTGAACCGATTGATTTTAATAGCTACGGTTCGCGTCGTGGTAACGACCGAGTTATGCTGCGTGGTACGTTTGCCAACATCCGTATCAGAAACCAACTTGCGCCCGGAACGGAAGGTGGCGTTACTAGGTATTTACCTACCGGTGAGGTCATGTCGATTTATGACGCGGCCATGAAATATAAACAAGACGGAACTCCTCTTGTGATCCTGGCTGGCGCCGAGTACGGAACAGGTAGTAGTCGTGACTGGGCAGCCAAGGGGACCCAATTGATGGGAGTTCGAGCAATGATTGCTGCGAGTTATGAACGAATCCACCGGAGTAATCTGGTAATGATGGGCGTTTTGCCACTGGAGCTGGCTGAAGGACAAACGATTCAATCGATCGGTCTTAGCGGTGAGGAGACGTTTGACGTTGTAGGGCTTGATGATTCGCTTCAGCCGTTGTCGACGGTAACCGTTCGAGCGACGGCTGCCGATGGTACGGTCACGGAATTTCAAGCAAATGTGAGAATCGACACTCCCGTTGAAATGGATTACTACCGTAACGGAGGTATTTTGCAGACGGTCTTGCGAAAGCTGCTCTAAACCCGCACATGCGGAGTTGAGGATTTAAGAGAACTCTGCGGTATCGCGAGATACCGCAGAGTTTTTGTCTTAGTTGCTTTGGCGAGTTGAATAGGTTTCCAATCCAAAGATCGCCAGCGACGGGAAGGGCACCCCAACTAACTCACGCAGACCGGTTAAGCGGCTGCGAGCTGTAAACCGGCTTCGACTCTTACTTCATCGAGGAATTCGTCGATGATTCGGAAGTCCATGGCGGTTGCTGAAGGTGCTTCCGGATGGAATTGGGTCCCCATAGCAACCCAACCCTCTGCGGTGTGCTCAATGGCTTCGATGACGCCGTCCGGGCAACGTGCTGTTACTGTAAAGCCAGGAGCGACTTCATCGATGGCCATGTGATGGTTCGAATTGACTCGGATTTCACCATCACCATAGATCCTTTCCAGGATCGATCCGGGAGTGATGTCCAGACCATGGCGGTGCGAAGGGTCCTGAGGGTCGCGGTGTGGTACGGCATTAGGAAGAGCTTCAGGAATATGGAGGTGTAGATTTCCGCCAGCTGTGATGTTAAGTAATTGCATGCCCACACCAATTCCAAAGACAGGTAATTTGCGTTGGAAAATCAAACGGGCTAACTGGCGATCGAAGATCTCCCGTCTTGAACTCATGATCCGACACGAGGTGTGTCGCATAAATCCGTCACGGTGAGGATCAAGGTCCAGTCCTCCAACAAGGATGAAGCCGTCTAGTGTGTCGAGGATGGCTTCAATGTCATCCTCTTCATCCATAATGGGCACCATCACCGGAATACCTCCAGCTCGCAGTACACAATCAGAATATCCGGCTGCCAGATAAAAATAGGCCGCTGTATCCTTTGTTTCATTCTTGTAATCAATATTGATGCCGATCAATGGTTTCTTCTGCATCTGTAATCCCTTTCAGATACTCGAAACAACTTCCTATGGAAACCGTTTCAAAACTAAGACTAAAAAACCAGAACGGTATCCCGGGCTGACAGATGTTCATGTAAGATTGAATTCGCAATGCAAGTCCTATGACTGCGGCGATTCAGAAACTGAATTTTTCCTGAACGAGAATGCTAACGAAATCAATTCCTTTTGAATGATTAGCAACGCGTTTCAGTTATTGCTCAGAACCAAATCCAACTCCCTCATCCTGAGTTCTGTAGGATTTGTAAGAACGATCCAGCTTCGCCCCCCTTACATGCGGTCATCAGTAAGACCCGGGAAGTGAAATCCTTTTCGGATACCGTTCTGTGTTCTCCTTAAACAGGTGCAATATCAGAGTTAATCTTGTGGGAAGCAAGAAGACAAGATTGTTGCAACTTGCCCGATTTTTTTCAAACCTCTGCGGTTATTTTGTTGCAAAAAAAAACTGCACCACAAGATGTAGTGCTAGCTGCTGTCGGGAGGTACAAGATATTGGCAAAAAGTTTTGGGCGATTGTCGCAGAAAACTCGCCAATTAAGCATGTGCTCTCCATTTTGAGCTGCAGGATGAGGGATGGATAAGCTGTAGGACCAAATTGATCGACTTTACCTCGGGCTTAGATTCTGTGGTTATCAGTACAAGTTTGTTGAGCTAGAATCGGGAGATGCGTTATACAAATGTTGCTATCGAGTCGCTGGGATATACGCTGCCAACTGAGGTCGTTACAACGGCGGAATTAGAGCAGCGATTGGAACCTGCATACCAACGAATGCGGTTGCCAGAGGGACGACTGGAATTGATGACTGGTATCGCTGAGCGTCGGTTTTGGGATCGAGGTATTTTGCCAGGAGATAAGTCCATCGAATCGGGGCAGCAGGCAATTCTGGCAGCAGATATCGACCCTCAAAAGATTGGTATGCTGATACATGGTTCGGTATGCCGCGATCATTTGGAGCCTGCGACGGCCTGTCGTGTGCATGACGCATTGGGGCTTCGACGTGACTGCATGATTTATGATCTTTCCAATGCCTGCTTGGGGCAGCTTAATGGTATCGCGTTGGCAGCTAATGCGATCGAACTGGGCCAGATTGAAGCAGCGTTAATTGTAGGGACTGAAGACAGCAGACACTTGGTTGAAAACACGATTCGATCGCTTAATGAAGACCAGTCTTGGACGCGAAAAACGGTCAAAATGGCGGTGGCATCCTTAACAATAGGTTCAGCGAGTTCAGCAATTTTGCTAACGAGTCGAGAGATTAGCCAAACCGGGAATGTGCTACATGCAGTGACAGCACAAGCTAATACGCAGTTTCATGATTTGTGCCAAAGTGGTAAAGACGAAGCGGTTGCCGACGAGATGCGTCCTTTGATGAATACAGATTCCGAGCGATTAATGTCTGAGGGGATTCAGACAGGTATCTCCACGTTCGAAGAATTTCTAAAAGACACAGGATGGTCAAGAGGCGATATTCATCGTTCGGTGTGCCACCAGGTGGGAGCGGCTCACCGAAGATTAATGCTGGAGTCGCTTGGGCTCCCCGAAGAAAATGACTTCACAACGTTTCAGTGGCTTGGTAATACGGGCTCGGCAGCATTGCCTGTTACTCTGGCTGTGGGGCTTCAGCAGGGCATGGCTACACCGGGAAGTCAAATTGGATTACTAGGTATCGGTTCCGGTATTAATTGTCTGATGGTTGGTACCACCTGGCAGGAAACACGGGTCAGCACCGGAACTCCACGCTAAGCTGGGCAGTGATTCTTCGAGCGACTCGAATGATTCGGTGCTTATGGCTAATTTGCTACAATAGCATCATTCAGAAAAACATTTCACCTTAAGGGAGATCGCCCAGTGGGGTTAACCTATCAGCTAAACCGTCGCGACTTTGGCAGGGCATCGGCAATAGCCGCAGTTGCTGCTTCTTCTCTACCCGCCGCTGAATCGCGCGGGTACATTGATGCTCACGTGCATGTATGGACACCTGATATTCAAACCTATCCGTTGCACAATTCTTTTAGTAAGGAACAAATGCAGCCACCCAGCTTTACGCCTGAGCAATTGTTTTCACATTGCAAACCCGTTGGCGTTGATCGCATCGTTCTGATTCAAATGAGTTTCTATCGATTTGACAACAGTTATATGCTGGACATGATGGCCAAGCACCCGGGTGTATTTAGCGGAGTGGCTGTTATTGATGAAAATGCAAGACCTGGGAGAGAAATGGTCAGATTGGCACGGCACGGAGTTCGCGGTTTCCGTATACGCCCCCATGCTCAGACGCCGGATCAGTGGCTTGACGGCGAGGGAATGCATCAGATGTGGAAAGCAGGCGCGAAACACGGCTTGGCGATGTGCCATTTGATCGATGCTAAATTTTTGGACTCCGTCGATAAAATGTGCACACGATACCCTGAGACGCCAGTTGTCATTGATCACTTTGCCAGAATTGGAGTTGACGGGGAGATTCGGGAACAGGATGTTGCCTCATTATGTAAACTTGCTAGGCATAAAAACGTTTCTGTAAAGATCTCCGCTTATTACGCTTTAGGGAAGAAGGCAGCTCCTTATCACGATTTGCAACCAATGATCAAAGCTTGTATTGACGCGTACGGGGTCGAGCGACTCATGTGGGCGAGTGACGGTCCTTTTCAGGTGGTTAGTGGCCATCAGTATGAGCCATCAATCAATTTGATCAAAAACGCTGACTTTCTATCCGCAGGGGATAAAGAATGGCTCTTGCGCCGGACAGCGGAAAGAGTCTTTTATTCGTAATGTCCTACCGTCAACT
Source organism: Planctomycetaceae bacterium (assembly GCA_002717145.1). Classification (GTDB taxonomy): domain Bacteria; phylum Planctomycetota; class Planctomycetia; order Pirellulales; family Pirellulaceae; genus UBA721. The sequence continues at coordinate 5,115 of PBCP01000030.1, forward strand.
GATTCGCATTATTGTTCTGTTGGTCTTGGCAGTAGAGCTTGGCAGGTATTTTTTCGGCGACCGCAAAACGGAAAATTTCGCCTATCCAGCTCGAGCGATTACTTTGATCGTCCCATTTGGTGAGGGGGGGGAAAGTGATACGTTTGCTCGCATGATTCAAAAGGCCATCAGTGATCATGGTTTTTTGAATCAACAGGTAGTCGTAAAGAACGTTGGTGGAGCCGGAGCAACGATTGGCAGTGGACAGGCTCGACAGGCAGACCCTGATGGCTACACCATGATGATTTTGCACGAGGCATTGATTACAGCTCAGGCGTCGGGCAAAGTTTCGTATGGTCCGGAGTCGTTTGAGCCGATTGCAGCCAGCGGAAAGACTAGTATGATCATCGCTGTTGCAGAGAATTCTCCCTATCAGTCACTGACGCAATTGATGCAGGCTGCCAGAGCGACGCCCAATGAATTGGTGTTTGCGGCAAATCTCGGGGCTCCGGTGCATTATGCAGGATTGATTCTTGAGAAGGATTTGCCCGGCGCCCATTTTCGCTATACCCAAAAAGGGGGTGGGGCTGCGCGTTTTGAGGCTGTGATTGGAGGTCACGCTGACGTCTCAGCTTTTTCTCTCGGTGAATATGTTTCCTTTAAAGAAGGAGGTTTACGGGCTTTGGCTATAAGTTCTGAGAACCGCCATCCGGAAGCTCCTGATATTCCCACCGCGATCGAGCAGGGATTTGATTTTGTACATGCCAATATGCACTTTTGGTGGTTTCCCAAAGAGACCTCACAAGACAAGGTTGACCTCATCGCTGACGTCATCAAAAAATGTATGGCGACCGAGCAGGTCAAGGAGCAATTGGCTCTGAGGCTGTCTGAGCCCTTTGTGCAAACGGGGCAGCCCATGAAAGATCTGCTAAAGGATCGTATTGGAAAGATTCAGAGTGTGGATGCCACTTCACCGGACGTACTTCCCAATATTCCGTTCTGGGTCTCATTGGTGACTGTGTTGAGCTTTATTGTGTTTTGGGTTGGTAGACGTCAAAGCCCGCGAGCAGATGAATCAAGGCCTGTGGAGCAATCCCCGCTCCTTTCAGTTGCGACTTATTGGAGGACGGCGTCATGGTTTGTCATGACTACCTTCTTGTATCTGTTAGCTTTAGAATACGTGCCAATCGACTTTAGAATCGTCACAGCGATTTATATGTTTGATGTGGCAATATTATGTACTGGCTTTCAATCGGATGACTTGAAGGCAATCGTCACTAAAACCTATGTTCCCGAGACAGTCATTCTTGTGCCACTGATTGTGTTTTTCGTATTTCAGTCTTTTTTCAGCATTCAGTTGCCGTAGTTTGCGAGAGTGGAAATGAGTGACGTTTTACACGAATTAACCATTGGTGCTCCGGCCAACCTGCTGTGGGTCGGAATTGGAACGATGCTTGGTATCCTGGTGGGGGCAATTCCCGGGTTGACAGGAGCCATGCTGATTGCCCTATCACTGCCTCTCACTTATTCAATGAATCCTTCAGAAGCGATGGTGTTGTTAGTTTCCATGTATGTAGGTTCGATTTCCGGAGGATTGATTACAGCCACATTGTTGAGGATGCCAGGTACGCCTGCATCGGTAATTACGACGCTCGACGGCTATCCAATGGCCCAATCAGGGAAACCAGGTCGGGCACTCGGATTAGGGATAATGGCGTCGTTTGTCGGTGGACTTATATCCTGGGGCTTTCTGATCTTGCTGGCTGAACCGATTTCACATGTGTCTACGAAGCTCGGGGACTTCGATTACTTTGCACTTGTTTTAGTAGCATTGGTTTTAATTGCATCCGTTTCCGGGAAAGCTTTGTCGGCTGGGGTTTTTTCTGGGTTTCTCGGAATTCTCGTAACAATCCCGGGCGAGTCACCGGCAACGGGAGAAACTCGGTGGACTCTGGGACTGGAACAACTCAATAACGGATTTGATCTGTTGCCTGTATTAATCGGTTTGTTTGCTGTTAGCCAGGTCATCCATGAAGTTGCCAGCAGTGAAAAGAAGGTTGAAAAGGTTAGTCAGGTCGCTCCCGAAGGTGTTCTTCTTGGAGCAGGAGACTGGTTTAGGCATATGGCGAATATGCTCCGCAGTAGCGTTATTGGTACCTGGGTTGGTATTCTGCCTGGTATTGGAGCCAATGTAGGAAGTGTGATGGCCTATTCGGCTTCCAAATCTCTCAGTAAAACGCCGGAAGCTTTTGGTTCCGGCAGTGAAGAAGGGATTGTGGCCAGTGAAGCGGCCAACAACGCGACAATTGGTGGAGCTTTAATTCCGCTGGTGGCGATGGGGATTCCAGGTAGCGTCATTGATGCGATTCTGTTGGGAGCATTGGTTCTTCATGGTTTGCAACCGGGAGTGCTTTTGTTTCATAACAATCCGGATATTGTCTATACGATCATCTTTACCATGTTGATCGCCAATGTCGCTATGTTTGGGATGATGCTTTGGAGCGCAAAATGGATCGCCAAATTGGCAACCGTTCCACGCGTCTATCTCCTACCTGTCGTTATCGTCTTTTGTGTTGTCGGCTCCTATGCCTTGAACAATCGAATGTTTGATGTTTGGGTTATGATGGCATTTGGCATCGTGGGATTTTTGATGGAGCGCGGACGTATCCCACTGGCTCCCTTTGTGATTGGCTTTGTTCTCGCACCAATTGCTGAAGAAAAACTCGGAGCAGGGTTGCAGGCGACAGGTGGAAGTTATTTACCGCTTGTCACGCGGCCGGTTGCGCTGTTCTTTATGACGGTTTCTATCGTATTAGTTCTGTGGCCCATTCTAAAGTCTCTAAGGCAGCGTAGGACAACGCAGGAGGAACCTCAGATTAATGAGTGAATATGCAACAGATTTGTCGAAGATTCGTGATGCTTACCAAAGGATTCAAGGTATTATCCATCGGACCCCTGTGCACACGTGTGGTCAACTAAGCGATTTTGCAGGCTCTGATATCTATTTCAAATGCGAAAATTTTCAGAAGGTAGGGGCATTTAAATTTCGTGGCGCGAGCAATGTCGTTCTCAGCTTATCCGATACTCAGGCCGCATCGGGCGTTGTCACCCATAGCAGTGGCAACCATGCGCAGGCATTGGCACTGGCTGCCAGACAGCGTGGCATACCGGCTCACATCGTCATGCCCTCTAATGCTCCTCAGGTTAAGCAGGATGCTGTCGCCGGATATGGTGCCAGAGTTATTCTTTGTGAACCTACCTTAGACGCTCGGGAATCCACTGCCGCGGAGGTTGTTGCAGAAACCGGAGCAGCGTTTATTCACCCCTACAACCATTCCGGTATCATTTCAGGCCAGGCAACGGTTGCTCTGGAGTTGTTGGAACAGGTAGCAGATCTGGATGTCATCATCGCTCCTGTAGGTGGAGGAGGTTTGCTGAGCGGTATTGCGATTGCCGCTAAATCTCTCAAGCCGGCAATTCGTATCGTAGGTGCTGAGCCAGCCGGTGCCGACGATGCCTCTCGAAGTAAGGAGTCAGGCAAGTTTATCGCTCAAACTTCTCCCGCTACGATCGCCGACGGGTTGCTTACTAGTCTCGGCGATCTAACATGGCCTGTCGTGAGGGATCTGGTAGATGAGATTGTCGTTGTTGACGACGTTCAAATAGCCCAAGCCATGAAACTCCTGATGGAACGCGCTAAATTATTGATCGAGCCTTCAGGTGCCACTTCATTTGCCGCTGCTGTCAAAATGGGTTTTGCATCGTCCGATACTCGCGTGGCTTGTATCATCTCTGGTGGTAATATAAACCTCAGCCGCATTTCTGAACTTATCGCCGTATTCGATTGACGACGCATACATTTAGCAGGCGAGGTGGTTCTGGCCAACAGGAATTTATCCTGTTCGTGAAACCGTTCAACGCATCAAGGATTCTGTAGCAACGCTAAAATAGTGATGCCCATTGCAAGAATGGCAAACCACAGGGTCAGGGTTTTCCATGAAATGTCTCTGTTTGGGCCGTAGACCGTATAGGGATCCGCATCGAAAGCAACCTTGAGCCGGCTGAGTTCCTTTTGATAGCGATGCTCATCGTCTTCCCAGTCGAGTTTCAATTCGGACATGATTCCCTGGATCATTCGGGCGTTGAATGGACGCTGTTGTGGAGATTTGTTGAGTTGCTGTAGCACGACGTCCTGAAGCGATTTAGGAGTTTCCGGGACGGTCAGGTGGAGCGGCACCGGTGTTTCTTTTAAGTGCTGCTCAAAAATGACAGGAAAGCTGGTGCCTTGAAATGGTGGGTTGCCGGTGAGCATTTCATAAAACAGACACCCCAACGAATAGAGGTCGGCCTGTCCTGTTATGATTTCCTCGCCACGAATTTGCTCTGGCGACATATAAAGCCAGGAGCCCACTGTCATTCCGCTAGCAGTCAAATCGGATTCGCCGGTGTCGAGTGCGATACCGAAATCCCCCAGCTTTAACTGGCCTTCGTAAGTGAGAAAGAGATTTGCTGGTTTGAGGTCGCGATGGACAATACCATGATTGTGAGCGTGTTGTAATGCAGAGCAGATTTGAATGCCATAATTTATGGTTTCATGCCAGGACAAGCGGTGATGCGCCTGAAGAAGTTGTTTTAGTGTGCCACCCTCGATCAGTTCCATGACGTAAAAGAGTTGCCCATCGTCAGTACGTCCACCGCCGTAATAGCTAACGATATTGGGGTGATTTAGTTTTGACAGAATCAACATTTCCCGTTCGAAACGTGAGACGATGTTCTTGTCCTGAGAAACGCCATGTTGTAAAACCTTGACTGCGCGTATTTCTCCCGTCGGAATCTCCGTCGCCCTGTAAATGGTGCCGACGGTTCCTGTTCCAATAACGTCGCCTAATTCGAAATCTGAAAACTTGCGTTTCACGGTCTATTTTTCAAAGTGACTAAAAATCTGGTGTACTCTCCTATGTTATAGGATTTTATGCAGTGAAAACTATGTCATTGATATATAGTAGGTATATGTTCAGGAATGATTCAAGTAAACCTTTTAAGGGGAAACGCTCTCCGCGATGCGCAGGCCCGGTCAACCGCCGACAATGGTTGCAATTAGGGGCATTGAGTATGGGGGCTCTCTGTGCTGGAATTCGTCCGGGTGACGACTTACTTGCCTCAACGAAATCTGTTCGTGATGCTGAAGGTCGAGCCCTGCCTGAATTGAATGACGATTTTTCGGTGATCCTGTTCTGGGCCAATGGCGGCCCTAGCCATTTGGATCTGTTTGATTTGAAACCGGATGCACCGACTGAATACCGTGGTCCTTTTCGTCCCATCCAAACCAACGTCAACGGCATGGAAATATGCGAATTGATGCCTCGGCTTTCAAAAATGGCCGATCGATTTACATTGCTCCGCAGTTTACATCATGAGCGGGCAGAGCATTCCGGCGGGACGAATCGTTTTCTGACAGGTTATCCTTCCGTTGCAAAGAACTTGCCACGTTCGGAGTTTCCTGATCTGGGGTCTGTCGTTGCAAAGCATGCTGAGTATTCCGAGAATCCACTGCCGTTTTACGTTGCGAATACGCCGAGCTACGGAGCAGGGGCTGCCTATCTGGGAGCATCCTGTGAGGCATATATGCCCTCACCTAATTTGGAAACCGCTAGTGGCGCTAATCGGTATGAACCGGTACCTATATATCAAACTGGTACGGGCGTTGGTGATCTCACGATTTCTCGGGGGGGGGTCGTTGACTTGAGCCGTCGCCGTCAGGTGCTCAAGCAACTCGATAAATTGTCCAGGGACATTGATAATACGAAAATGATGACCTCGATGGATTTGTTTCAGCAACGTGCTGCAGCCATGCTTTCCAGTTCACTTGCTAAAACCGCGTTCGATTTGTCATTGGAACGAAAGTCCACCCTTGAACGATATGGCGACACACACTGGGGGAAAAGTTTGCTGACTTGTCGAAGGCTTGTGGAAGCCGGCGTGCGGTTTGTACAGTGTCAGGCAACCTTTCGCTTGAAGCCGGAAACGGGTAGGACTTCAACCTGGGATGATCACAGCGTCAATGCTCATATTTTCAAATCGTACGAAGAAAAAGTGCCCGTTTTGGATCAGGCAGTGTCAGCATTGATTGAAGATTTATATTCTCGGGGACTTGATAAGAAAGTGATGTTTATCTTTTGCGGCGAGTTTGGACGTACACCGCTCATTAGAAATCAGGATTCCAGCGGTCGCCCTGGGCGGGATCACTGGCCTCAGGCGATGAGCGTCTTTCTTTCCGGCGGTGGGATTGAGACTGGCCAGGTGATAGGTGCTACGAGCAAACGGGCGGAAGAGCCGGTTGAACGGATTATGAATAGTAACTGCCTGTTAGCAACGATCTACCAAAAGTTTGGTATCGACGCCCACCGTTCTTTTCTTAATAACGCTGGCCGGCCGGTGCCTATTTTGACTGAAGGCGAGCCTATTCGCGAGTTGTTGTAGTTAGACGGAAAAAGCGGTAGTTAAATAGGAATAGGCTCTCAATCACTAAGAATTAGTCATGTCAGGGGGCCTAGACTTTCTTCGGATCCAAGTCCCAAGTTATAATCGAGTCGGCATGTTTTAATTGATCCAAGGTATTTCAGTCGCAAGATTGAGTGGCAGCAGCTTTTTGCAATATAGGAATTAAATGAGTCGATTTATGAAATCACACATACAGACTGGCTCCGGATTGATGACGGTACTGTTTTGTTTGGTCATCTCGATAGTTGCTCAGGCCGATCAGGAACAATTGAGTAATGTCGAGCTTAATAAAGTTCGCAAATTACTCTCTAATCGCTGCTTTACTTGTCATGGTCCCGACGAAGCAGAGCGGAAAGCGGATCTTCGTTTAGATACGTTCGACCAGGCTACGCTCGACCGGGACGGAACATTTGCCATTAAGCCGGGAGATGTAAACGCCAGTATTGTCGTGGATCGGGTTACCACTGATGACGAGTTTGAGCGAATGCCGCCAGGTGAAGATGCTGTTGCTCTCAGTGTGGACGAAGTGGAGTTGATTAAACGTTGGATTGCCGCAGGGGCAACCTATGGTGAACATTGGGCATATGTTTCACCCGTGAAACCGGATTTGCCACCGGTGAAGAATGATCGCTGGGGCAGGAATGAGATCGACCGTTTTATTCTTGCGGAGGCTGAAAGACAGGGGCTGATTCCCAATGAGGAGGCGACACGACATGCACTGATTCGCAGGCTGTCATTTGACTTGACGGGGCTGCCACCGACGTTGAAGGAAGTTGATGCGTTTGTAAGTGATACGAGAGAAAACGCCTATGAGTTACTGGTCGATCGTCTGCTTGAAAATCCTGCTTACGGGGAACGGTGGGCTACGATGTGGCTGGATCTGGCACGGTATGCGGATTCCGCAGGTTATGCGAACGATCCCTCGCGTACCATTTGGCTCTATCGAGACTGGGTGATTAATGCGTTTAATCAAAACTTGCCCTTTGATCGGTTTACGATTGATCAGATAGCCGGCGATCTTTTTGAAGCACCAACCCAGCAACAGTTGATAGCAACGGCGTTTCATCGAAATACATTAACGCAAAGCGAAGGTGGGACGAACGATGAAGAATTCCGTAATGTTGCGATTGTCGACCGTGTGAATACGACGATGCAGGTGTGGATGGGAACCACGATTCGTTGTGCCCAGTGTCATACGCATAAATACGACCCCATCACGCAGGCAGAGTACTTCAAGTTTTTTGCTTTCTTTAACAACACAGAAGACGCTGATCGTGCAGATGAGCAACCGTTGTTGAGCGTGTTGACAGCAGAAAAGCAACGGCAAAAAGAAGAGTTGGACCTTCAGATTGAAGAACTCGAATTGCAACTTGCTCCAAACACCGAGGCAGTCGCTCATCAGGTGGAATTGTGGAAGAAGCAGGCAGAACGGGATGTCAAATGGGAAGTGGTGACAAGCATCGATGCGAAAGCCCAAAGTGGTGCGACGTTTGATGTGTCTGCTGATGGTGTGGTGACAGTTCAGGGGAATTCTGCCGAACAGGATGTCTATGAATTGGTATTTTTGACACCATTAAAAGAAATCAAGGCGATTCGTTTGGAAACATTAGCCAACGATTCGTTGCCTGGTAAAGGGCCAGGCCGCGGTAATGCTGGTAATTTCGTACTTTCCGAATTGACAGGTTCGTTCGGGGGAGTCAGAAACGAGTCACCTCAAGGGCAAATCGTACGTATTGACCTCCCAGGTAAGGGGAAAATGATTCACGTCGCTGAATTGGAAATCTTTAGTGATGGTACGAATATTGCGCTCGAGGGTACTGCGAAACAGTCTTCCACAGACTTCGGTGGCGAAGTCACTCGCGCGAATGACGGAAACACAGATGGTATCTACACAAATAATTCAGTGACGCATACGGCTGTCGAAGAAAACCCTTGGATTGAAATTGATCTTGGTAAAGTGGCACCGATTGATTTGATCAATATCTGGCCACGAACTGACAACGACCTTTATTCTCGCTTAGACGGATTTGTTCTCAGTGTGTTGGATGCTCAGCGGAATCTGGTTTGGAAGCAAACCGTGTCGAAAGCACCTAAAGGGAAGTTTGAAGCCACATTGGATGGTTTGCTGCCGATTGAATTTGCGACTGCCTCGGCGACATTTGAGCAGTTGGAAGGTGCCGTAGTTAATTCCTTCGGTGTGTTGAAGTCCATTGACGGAGATGCCAAGAATGCTGCTAGTGGATGGGCCGTTGGCGGAGCGATCGGAGAGAATAATACTGCCGTCTTTGAAATCGGGAATAGAGTCGGGACTGCTGAGAGTACTGAAATAAGGCTCGTGCTGACTCAGAATTACAAGAACCATGCCTTGGGTAGTTTTCGCATATCACTAACCACTGACACCGGTGTCGTGACGCTGTTACCTAAAGCCGTTTCTCAAATCGTTACGGCAGCATACGACCCAGCGAACGATGGGCAGGCGAAGATACTGCGTGACTACTACCTCCAGGTTGTGCCACCACCGAAGGAACTGACCGACAAAATTGCCGCAGTGAAGAAGCAACGCGACGCAATTAAGCCTGTTACGGTTCCTATCATGCGGGAACTAATGGGGGATCGCCGCCGTAAAACTCACATTCAGGTTCGCGGGAACTTTGAAGCTCTGGCAGAAGAAGTGAACGAAGGGACACCCGCTGTGTTACATGGATTTCCCGAAGGGGCGCCGGTGAATCGATTAGGCGTGGCTCAATGGCTGGTCAGTGAAGAGAACCCTTTGACGGCTCGTGTGATCGTGAATCGTTATTGGGAGCAGTTGTTCGGTCAGGGGATCGTCAGGACGNGTGAAGAATTTGGCNCACAAGGTGATTTTCCGACACATCCTGAATTGCTGGATTATCTGGCTGTCACGTTTCAAAAGGAGATGCAGTGGAACATGAAGGAATTCCTGAAATATATTGTGATGTCAGCGACTTACCGCCAAAGTTCGCAAGCGACCGAACAGCATAAAGCCGTCGATCCCTATAATTATTTCCTCGCCCGTGGACCGCGGTTCCGACTCAATGCTGAGATGATTAGGGATCAGGCGTTGGCAGTGAGTGGCCTACTGGATCGAAAAATGCTTGGGCCTTCTGTCAATCCTCCGCGACCGAAATTAGGTTTAAGTGCCGCCTTTGGAAGTTCAACCGACTGGACCACTTCGGCGGGAGGTGATAAATGGAGACGTGGCCTGTATACACAGTGGCGTCGCAGCCTGCCGTACCCTTCGATGGCGACTTTTGACGCTCCAAGTCGAAATGTCTGTACGATTCGTAGGGTAAATACAAATACACCGTTGCAGGCGTTAGTTACCTTGAACGACCCGGTCTATATAGAAGCAGCTCAGGCTTTTGCACGTCGGATTCTTAAAGAAGGAGGCGATTCGGTTGTAGAAAAGGTAACCTACGGGTTTCGGCTGACTTTGGCGCGATTTCCTTATGATGTTGAACGGGAAAGACTGATAAAACTGTATGAAACCGTGCTGGCTGACTATCAGGAAGATATGGAGAGTGCGAAAGAGATTGCAACAATGCCTTTAGGCGATCTGCCTGAAGAACTCGATATGGCAGAAGCANCAGCCTGGACGATTGTTGGAAATGTGCTGCTAAACCTAGATGAAACTTTGGCCAAGAGATAACAAGATGAATCCTTTTCTTGAAAATGCGACGAATAAGACGCGACGACACTTCCTACAAGGATGCGGAGTTGGTTTAGGTGCAATGGCGATGGNGTCGTTGGATAATGGCGAATCGGTTGCGGCTGAAGTGGTAAATCCGCTGGCACCGCGGCAGCCTCACTTTGCTGCTCAGGCTAAGCGTGTCATTTATTTACATATGGCAGGCTCGCCNCCGCATCTGGATTTGTTTGACTACAAACCGGAACTCGTCAAACGAACCGACGAGCCGTGTCCGGATGAGTTTTATGAAGGTAAGCGATTTGCGTTCACTAGCGGTCGCCCGTTGTTGCTGGGAACTCCGCAGGACTTCAAACAGCATGGCGAAAGTGGTCAGTGGATGTCGGCTGCTCTTCCTAAGCTGGCAGGCGTTGCGGATGATCTGACGATTGTAAAGTCGGTAAACACGGATCAGTTTAATCACGCTCCTGCTCAACTTCTTATCTACACTGGTTCTCCCAGACAGGGACGTCCGTCAATGGGGGCCTGGGCTACTTATGGCCTGGGTTCCGAAAATCAGGACTTGCCGGGGTTTGTCGTTCTTATCTCGGGTGGAGTTTCGCCTAGTGGTGGAAAAGATAACTGGGGTTCAGGATTTTTGCCATCCATTTACCAGGGCGTCCAATGTCGCAGTAAAGGAGATCCGGTACTTTATGTATCCAATCCGAAAGGAATGGATCGTGCCATGCGACGTAAGACTCTTGATGCCCTGAATGATCTTAATCAACTTCAGGCACAGGAGTTGGGGAATCAGGAAACGCTTACCCGAATGGCTCAATACGAACTTGCTTTTCGTATGCAGATGTCAGTTCCTGGAGTTATGGATATCTCGAAGGAATCTCAGCAAACACTAGATGCGTATGGTGCCAAACCGGGCGAAGCTAGTTTCTCCAACAATTGTTTGTTAGCACGCCGGTTAGCTGAAGACGGTGTTCGCTTTATTCAGTTATTTGACTGGGGATGGGACTTTCATGGGACCGGCGCGTCGACAGGGATTCGTGATGGGCTGACCAATCGTTGTAAACCGATGGATCAGGCAGTTGCTGCTCTTATTAAAGACCTAAAGGATCGGGGGATGTTTGAAGAAACTCTGATTGTTTGGGGAGGCGAGTTTGGACGGACTCCATTTAGGGAAGGTCGCACGGCAAAAAGTCAGGTGCTTGGCCGGGATCACTTTCCGGATGTCTATACCATGTTTATGGCCGGTGGAGGAATGAAGCCGGGGATTTCATACGGTTCCAGTGATGAACTTGGTTTTACGGTAGCTGAGAATAAAGTTCACATCCATGATTTACAGGCGACGATCCTTCATTGCATGGGTATGGATCATACGAAGTTGACACATCGGTTCCAGGGACGTGATTACCGTCTCACAGATGTGCATGGTGAAGTCGTTCACGATATTGTGAAAAGCTAACATGTTTCTTGGTCGGACCTCATGCCAGTGGCGGGAGGCGACCGGAAAAAGCACCGCCGTTTATTGGAAGAGTCCGAGCATCCATTTAAGCGATTCGGATTGCCATTTGTCCCAACTGGCACCCTGATAGCCGTTAAGGCCATGCCCACCATCAGGAAGCTCCAGATAAACACTCGGCACATCATGTTTCTTGCAGGCCTGGTGAAATAACTTGCTGTTAATCGGTGGCACAGGTTCGTCGTCAATGGCATGAGCGAGGAATGTAGGCGGAGTATCAGGGGATACTCTAAGTTCATTCGAAAACTGCTTGATTAGATCTTCTGTGGGATTTACTCCAAGCAGATTGCGTTTGCTACCGGCGTGAGTATGCTGTCGCATAGTAATTACCGGATAAACTAAGATAGCAAAAGCAGGTCTTAGTTTGTTCGTGGTTGCGTGAGTTGCCAGTGTCGAGGCAAGATGTCCGCCGGCTGAGAATCCCATCACTCCGATTCGGTTGGCGTCTAGCTTAAGGCCGGAAGCATGTTCCCGCATATGAGTGTATGCTGCCTGAGCATCGGACAGAGGAACATCATGTCGTTCACGTGGAAGGCGATAATGAAGAACTACGCCGGTTATTCCGTGTTCGCGTAACCAAGCAGCGATGTTATTTCCTTCCGGGCCTGCGACGACATTTCCGTAACCGCCTCCCGGACAAATGATGACGGACATGCCGTTGGGGTCAGTCGGCATGTGGATATCAATAAACGCTTGTTCTTTGTTCTCGTCCGGTTTTCCAAGCATCACACGAATCGGTTGATACGCTTGTAACTGCGTGGCTGTGAAAAATGCTAATATGAGTGGTAACGTGAGTCGCATTTTGTAATCCTTAAAGAGCTGTTTCTTGATTCCGTATCATACCAGTTCTCTACAATTGAATTGAATACAGCATGAAGTTGATTAAAAACCAGGGGCGTGGATACTCATTTTTAGAAGGGATCTACCCTTATAGCTCCGGAGTGGTAGCGAATCCGGGGTTTGAAATTGTACACGTCACCTTGAATTCATGGCTTCCCTGGCAGGATGGTATGCAGCAGGCTCGTCGATTTGTTGAGTCGGAGGGGGGAGGTGTAGAGCAACTCTGTGCTTTTGAATTGCGTTGCCCGCGTCCGCACTCGATGGGAGGCTTTATTGGATTTAACGAGGCCTACCGCAATATGCTTGAACAGTGGGGGTTGGTTGTGGATTCACAGAATCCAATCGCCAGGACTAATGTTGCGCCTGTGGAGGATGCGCCGGATGAAACCGTACTACACGCGTTTTCGTTTGTTCGCCCCAGCCGGCACGCGTGTCGGACCTTCGTTGTCGCTGGTGGCGGTGAGTTGATCGGTCCGTTGGCTGTCGAGAATATTGTGCGTGCCGCAGATGTGACTCCGGATGCCTTACGCGAGAAGGCGACGGTGGTGATGAATCTTATGTTGCAGCGTTTGCGGGGATTGGGTGGTGTGCCGGCGGATTTAACAACAATCGATGTTTACACTGCACATGATGCGCCTACCTTGATTACACAGGCTGTCACACCAGAATTGACGGATAGTCCTGCCGAGGTCGTTTGGTTTAAGGCACGGCCTCCCATTATCGATATTGAATTTGAGATGGATATGCGAGCGACCGTGGAAGTGATACTTTAGGTAGACCGAGTCAAGACCTCGAGCATCCCTTTGCAGAATTCGGGAAGGTCATCTGGTTTGCGACTGGAGACATGATGATTGTCGACGACCACAGCCGCATCTTCCCAGATGGCTCCGGCGTTAATCAGGTCATCTTTTATCCCGAGGCTCCCGGTAACGCGAATACCTTTATAAACCCCCGCGGATATCGGGATCCAGCCACCGTGGCAAATCGCTGCGATTAGCTTTTGTTGTTCATGGAAATGCCGAACGATATCCAACACTAACTGGTCTCGTCGCAGTTTGTCCGGCATAAAACCACCGGGAACAAGTAAGCCGTCAAATGTTGCCGGGTCAACTTCATGCAGGGCAATATCTGATTTGCAGGGGTAACCATTTTTACCGGCATAGATGTTCCCGGCTTCAGGGCCCGCTNCTACAACTTCCGCACCGGCCTCGATCATCCGAAGTTTCGGATACCAAAGCTCCAAATCTTCATAAATGTCGCCTACGAGAACCAGGATTCGTTGATTGGATAATGGAAGAGACATGAGGTCCTCCAAGGTTGATGTTATAATGTTTAGTTGAGCGTCGTCGAACGGGACGACTCAGGAAGAATGTGGATCATTGATAGTATGACTTATTGTAAGTTACGTCAGTCACTTAGGAACGGCAATATGCAACGAACGCTGATAAATACAGGCAAACTACATTTGGGGGCTGGATTGGCCTTTCTTCTGACACTTACCGGAGTCGTTTTGGGGGCTCCTGCAGAGAAACCAAATATCATTTTGATTATGGCCGACGACCTGGGGTATCGGGAGTTGGGTTCGTATGGTCAAAAACTAATCAAAACTCCGCATCTGGATCAGCTTGCTTCGGAAGGAATGCGATTTACCCGGAATTACTCAGGTAACGCAGTGTGCGCTCCATCGCGATGTGTCCTGATGACAGGTCAGCATCCCGGGCATGCCTATATACGCAATAATAGTGAGCTCAAACCTGAAGGGCAGGGGCCTATTCCGGATGCGACAGTTACGATGGCTGAGGTGCTTGGTGGATTAGGTTACCAGACTGGTGCCTTTGGAAAGTGGGGGCTCGGAGGGCCGGGGTCAGAAGGTGATCCGATCTTACAGGGATTTGACCGTTTCTTCGGTTACAATTGTCAACGCCACGCTCATAGCTATTACCCCGATTACCTATGGAGTAACGACAAAAGGGTTGCTCTCAATAATAGCCCGCCTGTGCCCGGGCATGCCGGCTTGGCTAAAGGAGCAGATCCAGCGGATCCTCGCAGCTATGACCAGTTTAAGGGCAAAGACTATGCTCCGGACAGAATCAACGAACAGGCCGTTAGCTTCATCAAACAGAATAAAGATAAACCATTCTTCCTGTATTACCCCACAGTGATTCCTCACGTTGCCCTCCATGTTCCGGATGAAGAACTGGAGCCATATCTTGAGCTGGGGTGGAATGATCCTCCGTTCGTACGAGATGGGGGTTATGGATATACACCACACTTTACTCCTCGAGCAGCCTACGCTGCCATGATTACCCGGATGGACCATTACATCGGAAATATTCTAAGAACGGTCGAGGAACTTGGTTTGACTGAAAACACGATTGTAATTTTTACGTCAGATAACGGGACTACGCATCTTAAGAAAGAAGTCGACTACGATTTCTTTGAAAGTGTAGGTGAGCTGCGAGGGTTAAAAGGCTCACTATATGAAGGGGGGATTCGTGTTCCGCTGTTGGTGAGATGGCCGAAGATGATTAAGTCTGGGGCCAGTACCAAGGTGGTGACCGGGTTGGAAGACTGGCTGCCGACTTTGTTGGACCTGATAGGTGAATCGGCTCAATTGCCTGAAGGCGTTGATGGAGTGAGTATCGCTCCGGCATTGAGAGGGGATCGTCAACCGCAGCGTGAATTCCTTTATCGGGAGTTCTCCGGATATGGAGGTCAGCAGGCTGTTTGGATGGGACAGTGGAAAGGAATTCGGCAAAGGATGCTGCGTAATAACCCAAATCCCTTAAAGATTGAGTTGTATAACTTGCGTAAGGATCCGTCTGAGTCCAAAGATGTTGCCGAGCAATATCCGGAAATTGTGGCTCAGATTCGTGAGATTATGAAACGCGAACATGTTCCCAGTGAACGATTTCCTATCGGACCACTAGATAAATTAGCCGAGAGTGAGCGGTAATCGTCATGAATAATTTATTATCTGTGATCAAAAGCTTTCTAATACTGTCGTGTTTGTCAGCTTGTGTGCAGGGGATAGATTTTCCAGGCGACAAATCAGATTGGCATGGTTTCACCCGATTTGATTTTCAGGTCAACAATAAATCAGTCGTGGTGGTTGCACCACCTCGTCCAGCGGGAGGATTTCCATGGGTTTGGCATGGTGAATTTTTCGGACATAAACCCAATCCTGATATCGCCCTGCTGAAGAAGGGCTATCACATTGTTTACATGAAGGTTCCAGGCCTGCTCGGGGCTCCGGTTGCCGTGAAACACTGGAATGCACTCTATGCGGAATTGACGTCGAATTATGGTCTGGCTCCCAAAGTCGCCTTAGTTGGCCTGAGTCGTGGTGGTTTGTATTGTATGAACTGGGCCATAGCCAACCCAACGCAGGTTTCGTGTATTTATAATGATGCCGCGGTTTGTGATTTTAAGAGTTGGCCAGGTGGTAAAGGGAAAGGAAAGGGGGCGGACTCTGAGTGGAAACGTGTTATCCGAGTGTACGAATTTGAATCGGAACAGGAAGCGATGGACTACAAGGGTAATCCTGTTGACAACCTAAAGCCACTGGCAGATGCCGGCGTCCCGCTTTTACACGTGTTTGGAGATGCTGATCAGGTTGTTCCCTGGGAGGAGAATACCGGTGTCGTGGCGACAAGGTATAGAGCGTTGGGCGGGAGTATCCAGTTGATCCGAAAGTCAGGAGTAGGGCACCATCCTCACGGTCTTAAGGACTCAACCCCCATTGTCGAGTTCATTCTAAAAGCAAAGTTTCGTTAGACAGGGCTATTGGCTTTTGCGGGTAAATATCCAACTGTCTTCACTAGATATTTCCGGATTAAAGCGATAGCCATCAACCTCAAACGCCTTGATCATTTCAGGATCCTCCAAAGCGTTCTCGATAATGAAACGTGTCATCAGACCGCGTGCGACTTTAGCGTAGAACGTGATCATCTTATATCCGCCATCACGCTCCTCTTTGAAATTAGGCGTGATGATACGCGCCCGCAGGTTTTTCTTTTTCACCGCCTTAAAGTACTCGTTAGACGCCAGATTGACCAATGTATCGTGTCCGTGCTGAGCTAAGCTGTCGTTGAGTTCGTCAGTGATTTGGTCACCCCAGAAGTCGTATAGATTTTTACTGCCAGCGATACTAACCCTCGTCCCCATTTCCAGGCGATAAGGCATCATTAGGTCGAGTGGCTTTAAGACGCCGTATAGCCCTGACAGAATACGAAGATAGCGTTGGGATGTTTGCAGATCTTGTTTGCTCATCTCCCATGCTTTAAGCCCGTCGTAAACCTGTCCTTTGAACGCCAGAACAGCCTGCTTCGAATTCTCAGCTGTGAATGGTGTTTTCCATTGCTTAAATCGCTTGACATTTGTGTCCGCAAGTTCTTCACTGATTCCCATTAGTGTTTGAAGGTCTGGTGAATCATAGGTTTTCATTTCCTTGATGATCTTGCGAGATTCTTTGAGGAGTGTTGGAGTCGAGTAGTCGTGGATAATTGACTGCGGTTCGAAGTTAAGCGTTTTGGCAGGTGAAAGCGTAATTAGCATCGGTTCGTTGAAGTTCTGAGTATTACAAGTCAAATGGTTATGTTATTGTCGTGAAAACGACGCAATAATGGCAAGTGATTATGAAGCTATTGTATCGGACAATTAGCCTGAGCAAACCCAAGGGAACCGATGGGAGTAGGAAAAAGAGCATGCAGCAATTAAAGCAGATGCTACTGATATTCGTGATTCTCATGATACAGGGGGAATGTATCGCACAGGATTCTCAGGCTTTATTAGAGGGGAAATGGTTTGGTCGTCTGAATGCAGGAGCAGTCAAACTGCGGACAGGATTACATATTATCAAGGAGGGGGATCAGTATCGGGTAGATTTTTACAGTCTGGATCAAACACCGGATCCAATCCCGATGGAAAATGTGAAGTACGTCGACAATATTTTGACATTTGAAAAACTGGCATTGCGACTTAGCTACAGCGGAACGCTTATCGAGGATGGCAGGAAGCTCAAAGGGTTTGCGGTCCAGGGCTTGCCACGACAACTGATTCTAGAACGAGTGGATGAATTCCCTGCATTGGCGCGACCCCAAACGCCACGTCCTCCCTTTCCTTATGCTTCGACAGACGTGCAGTATAAGAATGAAAAGAGTGGTTTGCAGATTGCGGGTACACTAACCATGTCTCAGCAGGGTAAACGTCTTCCGGCGGCAATTCTTATAACGGGTTCGGGACGACAGGATCGCGATGAAACGATTTTGGGACATAAGCCATTTTGGGTTATAGCAGATTATTTGTCTCGTAATGGCGTGGCGGTATTGAGAGTCGATGATCGTGGCGTAGGTGCAAGTGAAGCGGGCGACGGTCACGAAACGTCTCGGGATTTCGCGACAGATGTTGAGGCCGGTGTTAGATTTTTACGCAATCACCCAAGAATCAATTCCAGAAAAATTTGGCTGATCGGTCATAGTGAAGGCGGGTATATCGCTGCCATGGTTGCTGCACGTGATAGGAAAATTGAAGGAGTGGTCTCACTTGCGGGTACAGCTGTATCAGGGAAAGATGTTTTGATTGAACAAAACCGCTTAATTCGAGCAGCTCAGGGCGTAGGGAAAGGAACTTTGGATTGGTTTATGCCGTTGTACGCCGAGTTGACAGACATTGCGATTGAGCAGGATGATCTCGAAAAGGCTCGGTCGGAAAGTAAGGAAGCATTAGGTCGGCATCTAAGTTCTGCGCCTTTAGAACTGCGATTGGCAGGTCCGGTTTTGGCTCAGGAAGTTGACGCCATTGCCCAGCAATTGCAGTCGAAATGGATGAAGTTCTTTCTTGCACATGATCCAGCCGAAGACTGGGGGCGCACTCGTTGTCACGTCCTAGCGATATTCGGAAGTAAGGATTTACAGGTTCCGGCCTCGCAAAATGCGCCAGTCATGGAAGAACTGCTTGCCACGCGTGCCAATGGTTGTTTCGCAATCATTGAATACGAATCACTGAACCATCTGCTCCAACACGCTAACACGGGAAGTGTTTCGGAATATGGTCAAATTGAAGAGACTATTGCGGAAGATGTTTTGGAGCAGGTGTTGCAGTTCGTTCTGGATGAGAATCGGTAAAAGCCCGAGGCGAGATGTGAGGCGGCGCACAAAATTTAGGTTCGCGATATAATAAACGGGTTATTTGCGGCCGTTGGTCCTTTTATTGGTTAGTGAGTGTTTGAATGTGTAGTCTATTTCTTCGGTCTTTTATTGTGTGTTTTACTTTGGCGGCTGCAGTGCAGGCTGGAGACGTATTCCCCGAATGGCGAGGGGGCGATGGGCAGGGACACTCAGATGCTAAAAATTTGCCCGTTCAGTTTTCTGAAGCAGACGTTGCGTGGAAGCACAAGATTCCCGGTTTGGGGTGGTCTACGCCTGTGATTGTGGACGGAAAGGTGTGGGTAACTACGGGAATTGACAAAGAAGCATCCGAAGAACGAAAAGAAGCCGTTAAAAAGACGACGACCAGTTCGCAACCTCTGATCATCTCCTCCCACGTTAGCCTTAGGGTTCAATGTCTAGATTTGGCAACCGGTAAAGTACTCAAAGATATTGAGGTACTTACAGAGGAGAACCCTCAGTTTATTCATCAGGTAAATTCCTATGCGACGCCAACTCCGATTGTGGATGGTGACAAACTTTATTGTCATTATGGGCCGATGGGTATTGCCTGTCTCGACATGAAAACGGAAAAGGTCTTATGGTCGAATCGTACGTTGCGGGTTAAGCATGAAAACGGACCAGGTAGTTCGCCCATCCTTTGGAAAGATCGTTTGTTCATTCATTGTGATGGTATCGATTTGCAGTACATTGTGGCTCTGGATAAACATACCGGTGAGATACTATGGAAGACGACTCGGTCAGGTGAACTACGGGACGAGCCGCAACTTCGTAAGGCCTATGCTACCTCGATTGTCGTTGATGTGAATGGAAAAGACCAAATTGTCTCACCAGCAGCAGACTGGATTTTTGGTTACGATCCTGAAACGGGCGAAGAATTGTGGAAAACGAATTATGGCGTCCTTGGGTTTTCCAATGCCGGTCGCCCGGTTGCGGCTCACGGCATGGTGTATATCAATACGGGCTACCTGAAGAGTGAGTTGCTAGCATTGAAAATTGTCGAAACAGATGGGAATTACGAAGGCAAGATTCAGTGGCGTTTTAACAAACAAGTTCCGAACGTATCCAGTATTTTGGTCGTAGGAGATGAAATGTACTTTGCTTCGGACAATGGTATTGTTACCTGTTTGAACGCAAAAACCGGAGAGTCAATTTGGGTACACCGTATGGGATCCCGCTACTGGGCTTCTCCATTATTTGCTGATGGCAAGATATACTTTTTTGAACGCGATGCTCTAGTAACAGTGATCAAACCAGGGAAAGAATATAAAGAGCTCGGAGAAAGCAAGCTCAGCGGAACACTGTTTGCCAGCCCCTCGGTCGTTGATGGGCACCTGTTAGTGCGTACCGACGAAGCCTTATATTGCATAAAGAAGTAACCGCTTTTCTTCTAAGCCTCCCGATTCTAAAAGCTCCCCGACATTGGAAAAGTAATGGAAGACAACGCCAGTCGTAAAAAGAAGCTACCCATGGTTCTCGGAATGTTGATTCTGGCAACTGGTGTTTGGTTTGTTATCAAAGGTATGCTT
The DNA here is from genome assembly GCA_002717145.1 of Planctomycetaceae bacterium. GTDB lineage: Bacteria > Planctomycetota > Planctomycetia > Pirellulales > Pirellulaceae > UBA721. Next base: position 25,311 of record PBCP01000030.1, read on the forward strand.
GGTGGAAGTAGTTTAAGTTCAAAGGAGTTGGTCGCTTTAACCAATAGGGGATTAGCCTCTGTAGAGAACATCCCGAATAAGCTTGATAACGATGGTACTGAAAGTATCAGAATTTTTACTCAGGTTGTCAGGGAAGCTCCCGATGCCATGTTGGGCGTACGTAACCTCGCAATTGCTGGTGTTTTGGCAGTGGAAAAACAACATGCCAAACGAGAGGAAGCGTTGGAGCGATATAACCTGAGTCTTGATCTTGCACGAAAGGCGCTAAGTTCTTTGAGGGAATCTGATCCGGATAGCGGTATCGTGGACATGCTTGAGGCGAAGTTGCATGTCACACTGGAGGACGAAGCCAAAGCCGCAGAATTATTCAGGGTCGCTTATGAAAAGAATCCCAACGATCCTATCGCGTTGATGGAGCTTTTTGCGTTGCTGAGAAACGCTCAGGGGCCTGAGCGTGCAGAGGTAGTTCAGCAGGCAGCCTCCGTGAATCCGGGGAACCTGATTGTTTTGGAAGACTTAGTGCGGCTCCAGGCAGAGTCGAAAGATAGTGCCATTCTTAGCACGCTTAACAATGCTGTCTCTGTGTTGTCACCATATAAAGGATTGTTAGCAGAACAAAAAATCGATTTGGCTACAGAATTGCCACGATTGGCAAAGGAAATCGAATCGGGTGATGAAGCCGCCTGGGCGAAGGTTAAGATTCGAATGATTCAGGTGTTCAATGTGGTCAAGCAGGATTTTGGATATCACACGGACATGGTGCAATTGCAACGGCATCCGCTTGAATACTTGATTCACGAGTTCCCGGAAGGATATCTCGAAGAGTCAGAAGAGGAAGGGGCTAATTCAGGGATAAAAGTTGAGTTTCAGCCCTTGGGAAATGATGATTTAGGTATCAAACTCGAAGGCGTTTTGGATGCTAAGATTTGTGATTTTGACCTGGACCGTCAGCTCGATTTGGTGGTTTTACAATCAGGGAAATTGTCGATTCTACAGCAGGACGGTTTGGGACGGAATTGGGCAGTTACGCACACCGTAGAGGTAAGTGAGGAAGTTTCCGGCGTTTTGGCGGTAGACTTCGATCGGGATGCTACCACGACAACGCCGGAATCGTATGCTGTCTCCGATTTTGACTTCCTGCTTTACGGCAAAGCCGGTTTACAGGTCGTTGAAAATATACTGCCCAAGGACGAAGAGCAACGATCGTTAGTTGTGTTAGCGGATACGTTCGTGAACGCTGGTATTTCCGGTGTTACTAAGGTGAGAGTCTGTGATATAGAAAATGACGGTGATTTGGATGTCGTTTTACTATGTGATCAGGGATTGCAGCTGTGGAAGAATCACGAAAATTGGGAGTTCTCCAATGTTACGGAAACTGCTCTTTCTCAGGCAATTAATGCAAGTCACACCCGGTCTTTGGCAGTAGCTGACTTTAATCGTTCCTTGCAGCAGGATATTTATGTAGCTGGAGGCGTATTTGAAAATATTCGTCACGGTCGGCTGCAATGGAATAAATCAGCCAATGAATTGATTGGCGTTATCGACCCATTAGCGGTAGTTGTATTTGATATTGATAACAATGGGACTGCTGATACCCTTTCGACCACGGGGACGTCTGTGCAAGGATCGCTATCAGGCAATCAGCCAGGCGGTAAGGTTTGGAAGAAGAAGTCACTTGAAATACAATCGAGTGCTTCAGACCTAATTCCCGTAGACTACGACAATGACGGCTGGCGGGATGTCATTCTTTGGGGCAGCCATGGTTTAGAGCGTGCTCGGAATCTTGGAGCCGGCCAATTTGGTAAACCGGACCGAATAGATGCTGTCACTGGGTTCGTGACAACTGTCGACGCTGACGATCTGGATGATGATGGAGATTTGGATTTACTGGTGGTTGTCGATGGTGAAATTGTTTTGTTGTCCAACGAAGGTGGTAATGCCAATAATTGGATTAAAGTGAGGTTGTGTGCCGAACCTGATCCTATGTTTAAGGTGCAGCGATGCAATGTTCACGGGATTGGAGCGCGTGTTGATTTAAGAAGTGCACAAGGTTTTCAAAGCCAGCAGGGGGATGGAGCCGTTTTGCATTTTGGGATAGGCGATGGAACTGGTGCAGAAGCGGTTCGAGTTTTATGGACAAACGGGATTCCGCAGAATCTTCTGGCACCTGAGAGTCGGCTCACGTTTACAGAGAAACAGGAACTGTTGAAGGGGTCATGCCCTTACCTGTATACCTGGACGGGTGAGAAATATGAGTTCTTTACAGATCTGTTATGGGCTGCCCCTATTGGATTGCAGTTTGGTGAAGGGGTAACCGCTCCGACTAGAGATTGGGAGTATTTATTATTACCGGGTGATCGCTTGGTGCCGGTAGACGGCTTGTATCGCCTGCAAGTGACTGAAGAGCTTTGGGAAGCGGCCTATTTTGATCACATGGAACTTATTGCGGTCGACCATCCAATCGGCACGTCCGTGTTTTCGAATGAGAAGGTTGGACCGCCATCGGTTTCACAATTCAAGGTGCATAGTTTCCGTGATGAAAGCTTACGTCCAATCGAGCGAGTCATTGCCAGTAGTGGTGAAGATGTTACGAAGATTGTATCCGCTCGTGATGGGCACTTTACTAAGCTTTTTGACCGGCGTCATAAGCAGGGATTGGTCGAACAGTATTTTATAGAGATGGACTTAGGAGATCTTTCCGGCGTTAGCCAGGCCCAGTTGGTGATGACCGGATGGATGTTCCCAACCGATACCTCTATTAATATCGCATTGTCTCAAAACTCCCTGCTCCATGGGCCCCGTCCGCCGTTTATTTCAATGCCTCGCAAGGAAGGCAACGGAGAAACCAGGTGGGAAGAGGTTGTCGCTAATATGGGCTTTCCGGGTGGCAAAACCAAAACGATCGTTGTTGACATTCCGGTAAACGAATTTGAGGGAGACGATTATCGACTCCGCATTTCGAGCTCCATGGAATTGTATTGGGATGAAATCCTAATTGCTGTTGATGCACTGGCGGAGCCTGCGGTGCTACGGCCTGCCACATTGCACAGTGCTGAATTGCACTACCGTGGATTTTCTGCTCGCCTACCCCGGTTGCATCACGGCCCGGAGCGTTACGTTTATGATGAAGTAACGACTGATATGATTTGGCCCCCAATGGCAGGGAAATTCACTCGGTTTGGCGATACGACGGAATTGCTGACCACTGAAGATAATCAGCTAGTCGTGCTGGCATCTGGCGATGAAATGTCAGTAACTTTTGAACAGCTTCCACCTGTTCGCGAAGGTTGGGAACGAGACTTCATCCTTCATTCGGTAGGCTGGGATAAAGATGCTGATTTAAATACGATTACAGGCCACCGGGTCGAGCCTTTGCCGTTTAGCAGTATGGAACAGTATCCGCCACTCAATATGGCTAATGAAAATGCGTCTGAATACAAAAGCTATTTAGAGCGTTATCAGACACGTGAGCTAGACTTAGATGAGTTTTGGAACCTAAAGACAAATTAAGTGTTTTAGGTTGGGCCCAGAATAGATTTCCCCAATAGCCGTCTCCGTTGAATAAAAAAATTCAATTTAGCTTAAATAAAGGGAAAGACAGCAAACTATCTGCTGCCCGCAAACGTATTTTAATTGCGGGTTTTGTGGAAATGTTTCACGGTTTAACGCGTAAAAAAGATTCGCGCTTTGGCGCAAAAGCGGACTAAATGCAAAGTCTTCAGCTTATTACGCCCGAAAATATTGTGTGGGCAGTGTCCATAAACGGATTTCTTAATACATAAGTACATCCCAGCGATACGAAGAATAATATTTGTAGGATTTTGGTCCTGAGGATCATTCATAAGTGCCGACTGAAACAAAAGAACGTAGGAAGCCTCGTAAAAGTATAGGGCCAAAGCTTCGATATGTACTTTACGTCGTATTTGGTTTAGTAGCCTTGCTGTCAGCAAACAGTATCTATTTGGCGGGCATTACTTTTCTTGAATGGTGTAGCCAACGTTGGGGAGACGCAAATGTTTATAAAGATCCCATGTATATGTGGATGTTTCTATTGCATCTCATCCTTGGAGTTTTATTAATTACACCCTTTGTGATCTTTGGTATTGTTCACATATTCAATACCTATGATCGAAAGAATCGAAGAGCGGTACGTATTGGCTACGCCTTGTTCTGGACTAGTGTTGTGGTGTTGGTTAGTGGCGTCCTGCTAGTTCGAGTTGAGGGATTCCTGGATCTGCGACACGAGTTGTCTCGTGCAGTAATCTATTGGATTCATGTAGCTTGTCCGATAGCGGCAATTTGGCTTTATTGGCTTCATCGTCTCTCAGGCCCAAGGATTAGATGGAAAGCAGGCGTCAATTATGGCGTGGTTGTTCTCCTGAGTGTCCTTTTTATCGTCATTGTGAAAATGACAGCCGAGCAGCCTCAGTATTCGATCGAAGGGAGTAAGTATTTTGAGCCCTCCCTAGCTCGTACCAATAATGGAGCACTAATCAGTTCAGATACGTTGATGAACAACAAATATTGCCTCGAGTGTCACAAGGATGCGTATGACGGCTGGTTTCATAGTGTTCATCACATCAGTTCATTTAATAATCCAGCCTACTTGGCATCGATCAAAGAGACAAGAAAAGTTGCCTTGGAAAGAGATGGGAATGTCAAATCTTCTCGCTGGTGTGCTGGTTGTCATGACCCTGTTCCTTTTTTCAGCGGTCAATTTGATGACCCTGATTATGATATTGAAAACCATGAAACAGCTCATGCCGGGATAACATGTACGGTCTGTCATGCAATCACGGATGTTCCTTCAACCAAAGGTAATGCTCATTATGTGATTACTGAGCCGGAACACTATCCATTTGCGTTTAGTGAAAATGACACTTTGAAATGGATAAATCAGCAACTGATTAAAGCGAAACCGGCTTTTCATAAGAAAACATTCCTCAAACCGGAAGTCCATAAAGGATCGAAGTTTTGCTCTTCTTGTCATAAAGTCCACCTGCCGCACGCGGTAACGAACTATCGAGAATTCCTTCGTGGGCAAAACCACTATGATGCATTTCTCCTTAGCGGAGTATCTGGTAGCGGAATTACGAGTTTCTATTATCCCAAGGTTGCTCAGGAAGACTGTAATGGATGTCATATGCCTTTAGTTGAAAGTAGTGACTTTGGTGCCAAAGATTTTGCAGGGCTTGGTAAATTAGAAATCCACGATCACACATTTAAGGGAGCTAATACAGGTATTGCGTGGCTCCGCAATTCCGACGAAACAGTCGACTATCACCAAGAGTTCCTAGAAGGATCATGTCGTGTTGATATTTTTGGAATTCGAGAGGGAAATGACGTATCCGCGGCGCTAATCGCCCCGTTAAATCCTAAACGCCCTGTTTTGAAACCGGGGAAACGTTATTTGCTTGACGTTGTCGTTCGTACGCTCACCTTGGGCCATTTGTTTACTCAGGGAACTGTCGACTCAAATGAGATCTGGCTCGAAGTTGTCGTGCGTTCCGGTGACCGGGTAATAGGTAGGAGTGGGGGATTTGACGAGGTCAAAAAAGTAGATCCGTGGTCTCATTACATCAACGTCTTTATGCTCGACAAAAATGGCAACAGGATTAATCGGCGGAATGCACAGGATATCTTTGTACCGTTGTATAATCATCAAATTCCACCAGGAGCAGCGCAAACGGTGCACTATGAATTTATGGTCCCGGAGAATTTGGATGCGCCGATTACAGTTGAAACAAGATTGAACTATAGGAAGTTTGATCAGGAATATATGAATATTATTGCTCAGGAAGGATTGGTGAAAGGTGAGCCAATTCGTGGTAGGAGAGCAAGTGATGGTACCTATATTAATGATTTACCTGTCACGCGTATCGCCGAAGATTCCTTTAAATTTGAAATTCAGGGAGTGGGAGATAGTGACCTCGCTCGCTTACCGGCCAGTGATATTCCCGAATGGCAACGTTGGAACGATTATGGAATTGGGTTGCTATTAAAAGGGAAAGCTGAATTACGACAGGCGTCACTTGCCTTCGATAAGGTAACCGAATACGATCTCTACCATGGGCCCCTGAATCTTTCGCGTGTATTGTATCGGGAAGGGCGTTTGGAGGAAGCTTTGAAAGCGATCAATGCTGCGGCGTCGTTTAAGGGAGAAGAAGCAGCACCGCCCTGGACCGTTAACTGGATGAGTGGCCAGATTGCTAGGGAAATGGGAAATCTAGAGGACGCTGAAAGATATTTTCGTGCTGCCCTGGACGACAAAACTCCCGAAATGATTGAACGAAAGTTCGACTTCTCAAAAGATTACCGGGTAAGGAATCTGCTTGGCCAAACAATCTTTGATCTCGCCAAACGGCAAAGCGGAGAAGCTCGAAGAGCAAAACGCGAAGAATTGCTGGGAACAGCAATAGAAGAATTTGAAAAAGTACTTGCACTCGATGTTGAGAATGTAACAGCTCACTACAATTTAGGGCTAATTTATAATCAGCTCGGAAATGCTGAAGCGGCTGAAAAGCACAGGGAACTGCATAGTCGATATAAAGCAGATGATAACGCTAGAGATCGAGCAGTGGCGTTGGCCCGCCAAAAATATCCTGCAGCTAATCATGCCGCTGAAGATTTGGTCATCTACGATTTGACTAGAATAAGTGAATTCGAGATGACGACGGAAGCTGCTGAAACTCAATAGTCAGCAGTGACTGAATAAAGAAATAAACTGCGGATAATCTTAATCTCGCATTTGTGAATCCTTACATTCCACCGAAGGTCTAGACGTGATTGATGAAGAAGTAATCATCGATGAAGAAAATGATGAAATCATTGGGGNGATGCTGCGGCGTTCTTTGGTTTTTATTCTGGTATTTGCGGTTATCGGAGTATTGGTCTACTTGTTTGTGATTCGCGAAACGGCGCAGGAAATTACGCTCACCGAAACCGAGCGTAAAGACGTACAGTCTCGCAGTTTTGCTGAACAGAACGAAGCAGATATCCCTCCAATACCTAATGTGAGATTTACGGATATCACAGAACTCTCCGGGTTGCAGTTTAATCACGAAAATGGTGCCAGAGGGCAGAAGTTGCTTCCTGAAACGATGGGGGGAGGTTGTGCATTTCTGGATTACGACAATGACGGCGATCAGGATATTTTGCTGATTAACTCCAGGTCATGGGAGGAATCAGGCGAGCAGAGTTCAAAAGCCACCAGCAAGTTATATGAAAACGATGGGCGGGGCAGGTATACGGACGTTTCAGAGAAGACGGGTATGGATATAGAAATGTATGGTATGGGATGCGCTGTCGCTGATTACGATAACGATGGTGATGTTGATGTGTTTATCTCGGGATTAGGCGGGAATCGACTACTGCGAAACGACGATGGTATTTTTAGTGATCAAACCGCACTTTCTGGATTGTNTGGAAATGGCAATAATTGGTCCACAAGCTGTGCATGGTTTGACATGGAAAATGATGGCGATCTAGATCTCTTCGTGTGTAATTATATTGCTTGGTCAAAGGAAATTGATCTTGCTCAGGGATTTAGTCTTGTTGGGATTGGAAGAGCCTATGGCCCGCCTACTTCATTTAGTGGATCTTTTAGTCAGCTCTATGAAAATGATGGTGAGGGAAAGTTTGAAGACATAAGCGAACGAGCTGGTGTTCAAATTACTAATAAAGATCAGGAGGGGGTTGCTGTTGGAAAGTCACTGGGGGTCGTACCAGTCGATGTCAATCTTGATGGCTTTTTGGATCTCGTGGTATCGAATGATACCGTTCGAAATTTCTTGTTTGTCAATCAAGGTGACAAATCTTTTGAAGAGACAGGGATTCTTGCAGGAATCGCTTTTGACCCCAATGGGAATGCCCGCGGTGCGATGGGTATTGATGCCGCCAATTTTAGAAATGATGACTGTTTGGGAGTTGGCATAGGTAACTTCGCGAACGAAATGAGTGCGCTTTATGTATGCGAAGACGCGACCCTATCATTCGTTGATGAAGCTATTTCCACCGGTTTCGGACCGCAAACTCGATCAGACCTTACCTTTGGAATGTTCTTTTTTGATTTTGACCTTGATGGGAGGCTCGATATTTTCGGGGCCAATGGACATCTGGAGGAAGAAATTAATAAAGTTCAGGAAAGTCAGTTTTATGAACAGGCTCCTCAGTTGTTTTGGAATGCAGGGTTTGATTATGACACTGAATTTATCCGTATGAATCAGAGTAATTTGGGTGAAGAGTTCTTTGTGCCTTTAGTAGGTCGTGGGGCGACCTACGCGGATATTGACGGCGATGGCGATTTAGACCTGCTTATTACAACGAGTGGTCGCGAACCACGTCTCCTGAGAAATGACCAGGACTTAGATAATAATTGGTTGCGAGTTACGCTACGCGGAACGACAGATAATCGTCTGGGTATCGGTGCGGTAGTTACCGTCACCCATGATAAAACTGTTCAGAAAAGAATGATGATGCCGTCTAAAAGCTATTTGTCGCAGACCGAGACAGTACTTACTTTTGGTCTGGGACAAACAACAGATTCGGTAGCAATTGAAGTGTTATGGCCTAATGGTCAGCGGCAGGTTATCAATTCAACCGAAGTCAATCAGCAAATAGTGTTGGAGCAAGCACAGCCATAACGATGGTAGTACTTGGACAGCCTCTCAAACTACGATGCCAATTTATCGAGCTCTTTAAGTTGATCGAGCAGCAATCTGCGATGGATTGCCATTGAGTTTCCATTGCTAGCAAGCATAGTTTCTAATTCTTTGACACGAGCCGTCAGCAACTCTATAACTGCCTGACATTTACTGCAGTCACAAGTTGGAAGCGTATCATTCATCGGCGAAGCCTCTCTAATTTCCCTGTTCCAATATGATTTCTCTTGATACCCGCATATGTAAGAGAAGTATTTTTCCTTTTTAGGAGAAATTAATCAACCTCGATTTAATTAACTTAGGAACCATCCTTTACGATATTCACGGTGAATATACCGTTCCGCATCTGAGTGATTTGTGACTTCCATCTTTTCGGTGTCCCATTTCAGTGTTTTTCCGGCTCGGAAGGCAACGTTTCCGAGATGATTTGCCTCGGTGAGTAGACCCGAGTATTCGAAATTACATGTTGTGGGGGCACCTGTTTTACAAGCATGGATCCACTCGGCGTGATGCCCAATGGAATCTGGAATGGTTGGTTCAGGCCGCNGGAAGTCTGTAAATTCGTTTTCAGGCAATAATACGTGTTTACCGTAATCGGATAGTAGCATTCCTTTCGAACCTACAAACAGAACACCGCTTCCCCATTGAGGAATTTCCCGGTTCATCCACGCTTGCGGACGGTAGATACCTTGATACCAGTGTAGTTTAAGGCCTGGTTGCTCTTTGGACTGTTCGTAGGTATANGTCGCTGTCATGGACGCTGGTGCTAGTTGCCCGTGTGGTATCGGACCAGAGGCTGATATTTCAGAAGGTGCCTTAAGTCCTAACGCCCAAAACGGTAAATCGACCCAGTGACTACCTAAGTCGGACATCGTACCATTACCGAAATCCCACCATCGATACCATTTAGGACCTGGGAAATAGACATTGTTAAAAGCACGTTTAGGAGCTGGGCCAAGCCACAGATCCCAATTGAGGCCGGTAGGGACCGGGTCGCTAACACCGGGCTTCTCNTGAGCGAATACAATATCGCCGTGCTTTGTTGCTGCCTCTTTCGATTGGCGTCCCCAGGCGCGGCCGACCCATACATGACACTCGCTGATTTCGCCGATTGCTCCAGACTGTACAAGCTCAACAACACGACGATAATTGGAGCCCGCATGAATCTGAGTGCCCATTTGAGTAGCAACGCCAGCCTTTTTCGC
>PBCP01000031.1 GCA_002717145.1 Planctomycetaceae bacterium
CCATATCTTTGTGCCGAACAGAGCACTCGCTGGGCGAATGGTGACCTGGTTCCGATCGAAGAATTCATTCGTCGGTTTCAGGAGTTAAAAGAAAACACGTCTGCATTGCTGGACCTTATTTACCATGAAATCTATCTACATGAGATTCATGAGGAACCTATTGATCTGGAAGTTTTTTTGAAACGTTTTCCCGATCTTCGATCTGACATTATTCTCATGTTTGAAGTGCATCAACTTGTAGATACCGGCAATCTGGAAGTATCGGACGAACTGCCCCCAGAAAGTATCGAAGACGATTTTCCAACCCCTGTTGCTGATGTCCTTCGTGTATTATCGGAAACTTACCCTTTTTCCGAGCTACCTCGAAATGTACAACAGAATATTGCTGGACAATCAATTTATCGTGTTTTTGATCATGGTGACTATCTGGTCAGGCAAGGCGACCTCTCAGACTCTCTTCTGATTATTAAAAATGGTGAAGTCGAAATCCGTCTGAATCACTCTGAAAATGGCTCGGAAGTCCTCGGTTACTGTGGCGTCAACAATGTTATCGGCGAAATTGGTATTTTCACGAACAGCACACGCAGTGCAGATGCCGTCGCAATAGGTGAAGTGGTGGCTCTGGAAGTGCCGCTAGCTTTGTATGAACAGATGAATCGGGATTATCCTGCAACTAGTTCGATGATCGCAAATCAAGTATCTGAACGAATAGGCAGTCATGATATTGACGTACTGACCAACAAAGTTCTGGAGGGATACAGGGTAATAAAACGTCTTGGACGTGGAAGTATGGGAGTCGTCTATCTGGCAGAAAGGGTTTCTGATGGGAAACAATTTGCACTAAAAATGCTGCGGCACGACATCCTCTGCAATCAAAAAGCCTGCCAGCGGTTCACGCAGGAGTCGGAAATACTGCGGGAACTGGATCATCCCTTGATTCTTAAGACCCACCAGGCGTTTCATGCCATGGCTACAATGTTTCTAGTCATGGACTATTGTCAGGGCATTTCGCTTCGAAAGTGGATGGATTCGTCAGACCATATCGATGTCCATATTATTAAGCATGTTGCTGCACAGTTAATCGATGCCCTACTGTACGCGCATGACTGCAATATCACCCATCGGGATGTCAAACCATCAAACGTAATGATTGGTGAGAATTACGAGGTTACCTTGATGGACTTTGGCTTGGCTAGAAGCTCCATCAATCCTTCGCTAACTCATACAGGCGAATTGCTTGGAAGCCCGCGTTACATGGCAATCGAACAATTTACCGGAGGTGATGTCGGCCCCAAATCTGATTACTATGCCTTGGGATGCCTTGTTTATGAAATGCTAACCGGAGCCCCCCTGTTTGACAGCCATGAACTGGTAGGAATGCTTACGCAGAGATTGCAGTGGACCATGCCTGAGAAAGACGAGGTATTTCCCGAGCTCGATCAGGAGGTGTATGATTTCCTCTGCAGTTGCCTGGAACCAGATAAAGAGAAACGCCTGGCCGCTTATGACAAAGAGACACTTATTGCTTTATCTGCAAACTGGCGGTTAAATCAAATATAGTCCGAACATACGATGGAGCGACTTCAGAATCGTCACCATCCACTTAAACACTTTAAGAGCATATTTTATTGGAGCCTAAACCATGAAAAACTTTATCCTGGGTATCCTGTCAGCCGTACTAATAGCTGGCATCTGTGGAGCAGTTGTTCAAGATCGAAACCGAGGGGTTGAGTATGAACATATTTACGTTGACCCTGAAAACTTCACCATGCAATTGTTCACTGATTTCGAGGCCACTCCAGTACCGAAGAAAGAAGGCGTATTTTTCGATACTCTTGGCAAGCTTCAGAAAAATGGATGGCGTGTTGTCGCAATGGATGACGTGGGATTCGTAATGATGCGTGAAAAATAAAAGACAGGAGGGAGTAAGTCTCCAATGACCTACTCCCTCCATTTCCTAAAGCCAGGTTTAGTTAACGCTGAACAAATCGATTTCGATTCCTATTTCGATACTGTTCCGATGATCCTTGTCGGAATTGGTTCAGTACATTTTCGATATTGAAACTGCTCGATTCGTTAACGTGCTCTTCTATCTCCATACGTTCTATTTCACGATGATAGATCACACGTCGTGATGACTGTCGGTTCTGCATGGCAGAAGCCCGCTGAATTTGCTGCAGTAAATCCTGGAACTGGCTGCTACTGCCCTGCGAATTCGACACATTACGAGCTCTCACGACTCGAGGTGCCATCTGGAAGGGGGCTTGATTCATACCGTTGCCCCCCACATTCCACGAGGCGCCCCCCTGATTCATATTGAATGGGAATCCGAAATTTTGTGCTTTTGCCTCTCCCAAACTCATATGTGCTACCAAAATAGCTACCATCATTGTTATTGCCTTTTTCATTTTTTTTCTCCTGGCAAGTGGTTATTTGAGTGGGACATTTCAAAGGTGACTGAAGCTATCATTCTCAATCATTTGCCCCTTACGCTATCTAAAACGTAAGCCGCTTCCAGACCGGACAAGAAAAAAGATAAATTCTCTAAAATAAGTTTTCGCACTCTATCTTTTAGATTTAGTCAGTTTGAATACACCATGACTCAAATTGACTCGACCTTATTAGCCATCGTGAAGGTGCGCCCCTCAAAAATAAGGGTTTCATGCTTTGGTACGGTGTTTGCTTTTAGTTCCACCAGTTGGCCAGGTCGTCTGGCCTAAATACAATCACACTTGGAGAACCTCCCATGAGCAAGAAAGTATTCATTTTAGGTATGATGGCTTTTTTAAGTTTGTCAGTGCCGGAAACCAAAGCAGCGGACTTCGGCTTTAGCATTTTTGGCCCCCAGGGCGGACAATTCAGCTTTTACAACGGATCATCTTTCTCAAACCGAGCCTATCAATACCGACGCCCGGTTTACTCGAACTTTCATTATCCGAATACTTTTTGTCTGCCAAGGTATCAGTTCCAGTCAAATCGGCAAAGTTATCAGTACCGCAGTTTCACTAGTCAGCGATATCGCTCGCGATCAAGCTTTCGTTCAAACTTCTCTCAACAGTCGTTCCCAACCTTCTGGGGATTTTAGTCAATAAAAACTATAGGTTGGCCGGTAGTAAAATATCGGCCAACCTTTTTGGTTAAGAATAAACGTTCATGGCAGGCGAATTAAAAGATCAGGAATTCAGATGAACAAATTTTCAAACAGCGAGCCGACCGCCTCCAATTGGCAGGAACAATTGGAACTATTAAACAGTTTTAGACTGGAGCTGTATTCGCTCGCTCTGGAAATGACGTTGTTACTACGTTCGCACAATGAGAACCGCTGGGAACAAATTTACTCAAACTTTGCAGAGATGATAAACAACGCGAAATCAAATCGCCAACGGTTGAAGGCCATTCATTACATTCATTCAATTTACGGAGGGATGGGAAGTTGGAACGATTTCTATCTTCTCGCTTTGGGAGAGGCAGAAGAAAAGCGAATGTCATTAGGAAATGCTATCTATAACTTGGCAGAGAAAATGAAAGTTCAGATTATCACTGGTCCCGAAGAGCCGAAAAGAAGTATTTGGCAAAAACTAAAATTACGCTCTTTCAAGTCGTTACTTTAGAACAACAGAGGAGTCTTGGAAATGCAAAAACAGAGTCGGCTTTTAATTGCATGCAATGCTTTGTTGATTAGCTTTTTTTGTCTGCTTGGATTTATAACAACTTTCGAGCCAGTTAGTAATCCGATAGCCTTTCGAGCCTTTTATTCAATTCTAGGAATTCTGGCAACGATGATTAGTATCCGAATGTTGTACCTGGCTATTAGATATCCCTCCTTAAATTAAATCTAATTTTTCGCAGGAACTCTAATCGCTTTACCACTTCCAAGAAACACCAGCCTAAATCATATCAGCCAAAGCTATTAACCAAAGATGAACTGTAATTATCTTCTGTCAAAAACAATGGCTCTGAGCACGCCCACTAATTCAGTCAAGCACGAGCATCTTATATCTCGCGTACAATTATTGAGCCAGAATTTCATCTTCGCTCGAAAGTTGCTCCAGTCCTAAGCCGGCAACATTATTGGTGACAATCAACAGGTCAAGAGTCTCACCGGGTGATAGACCTACGACGATTTCGCCGGCTGGTCGGTCTGCATGCTGAGGAATTACACAATTTAGTTTCAGGTCAAAAAAACCCAAACGAGCGTTGAGCCGATACTTAATGCTCTTTAAATAGCCATATCTTCCAGCAAGTTCTTTCGGGCTGTTCTCCAATAAATCCGAAGAGAAAACAACTGGCTGACCAACACGATTTCTTAGCTGATTGGCTCCCAGGATTTCATAGGCCACAAGTTTACTAAGTGATGTGAGCAACAATATCCCCATTAGCCAAACCGAAATTCGCTTTTTCGATAANACGAACAACATTTTATTACTAGGTTGTTTATTCATTTTAAACAGACCTCATTGAATTCCAGCATGATTCGCGTATCACAAGTTCACTTACTGGTTGGCATTGAAAGTGGGTGATTTATGCAACGCTCGATAGAGCACAATGCCAGTTATGAATATAACCCATTCGCCAATCGCTAGCTTATAGGTGCCTGCCCCTATGTCACCATAGCATACGAAACTAATGGTGCGGAAGACCACAAGATTAGCGTGTATCAAAACACAGACTAACAATGTGTAAGCAAGAAAACGCTTTCCCCACAATGGCAACAAAAAAGTCATTCCCATTCCAATTTCGAGTCCGCCATATACGGTTAGAAACTCTGACTTTCCTGCTCCCCCAATTAATTCAAAGCCTACGACCGCAGAGGTTTTTTCGGGTGATAACGCACACCATATCCCCAAAGCAAGATACATCAGGCCGACAGCGTAACAAAAGAGGGAGCTTATTCGAAGCATCGTTATCATTATCCTTTGGTTGAAGGTCTGAAAGTAAGTTAACTTAGCAAGCATTCTTCCGAAAATACAATGCTTTTAGCCTTTACTAAGTCGAAGGAAACGTATTAATTTAGCTACGCCGTAAACCCGCGCTTTCGAATAAAGTAATTAAAGCCTTTGACCAAGAAATACTCTAGTGCGTCGCTGTTCATCCTAATGCTATTTATTGCTAATAGTGTGGGCGCTCAAAGCCAGCAGGACCCCACAGGTTTCATGGAGGATGCCATTCTTGCAGAGGATGAGTTAAGTATCCTGCTTCAAGAAGAGCCATTAAGTCGGTTTAAAAAACAGGCTCTTCAACGGCTTGCCGTATCCTCCGGCTACTTCACTGACCGTGACAACACAAGTGAACACCGATGGTTTGCGACGGAAATTGGGACCGGCATACCACTGGGGAACTTTGAGAACATACTTGCGACTGAAATCTCATTTCGAAATGATGTGCTGTCACTACCAGACGAAGGATTGAAACGCAGTGATCTTTATAATCTAGGCTGTTCTCTGTTCTTTAAAAAGTCCCTTTCGGACCAACGTAATCTACTCATCAATTTCCGGCCCAGTTACCAAGGAGATTTCGAGGCTACCGCCAATACATTTGGTATGTTTGGTATGGCCCTCATGACGAAACAACTGGAAGCCCATGACCTGACGTTGTCATATGGGGTNGTACATCTTAATCAGGTAGACATCGGTTTATTGCCAGCATTGGGGCTCCGCTGGGACCCCAAACCCGAAATGACTGTTGATTTAAGATTTCCCGAATCTAAGATCTCATGGCGTCTCGATAAAAATGGGCGTTTCAGTGAACATTGGCTTCACGCTTCTATTGGATTCAGCGGAAATCGATGGGGGATTCGTGATCCTGACGGTACTGATAATGAGATAGGACTTAAATATTGGTCGGCTGCACTCACCTTGGAACAAAAACGGGACGGTGGGGGCGGCTGGTGGATCCATCTATCTCATCAATTCGCGCGTCGGTTCCTGGAACTTGGTGAAGCTGATTTGAAATTAAGCAATGGATTCCAACTAGCAGCGGAAATCGCTTATTAGCAATTGTTACCTACTAGCTATTTAAGAAGGAATAATTTATTGAGTCAAAGCGATGAGAAAACGGGGGCGGACACGCAGAGCAACGAAACCTTCGACGATCAAAAAACCCTACGGCTTTGGCCTGCTGTGCTTCTCGTGATCATAGGCATTTTGTCGTCTCGTGTCACAGATTTTTTTGAAGATGCTCCATCCTGGCTATGGATGGTCGTCGCGTTTGGCCCTCTCTTGTGCTCAATATTAGCTCTAGTTTGGTGGACATTCTTTAGTCGCACCACGAAGCGTCAGCGGATTTGCGGATTGATCGGAATCATTGGTACCGGATCCATTGTCCTGCTTTTTTTAGACCAAACTATGTATGGTCCGGTCATCATGATGATCACTCTCCCCCTGGGCATGACAGGCTTTGTGGTCGGACTCTATCTAGCTCGCTGGCTGCCTTTGTCACCCAACTGGCTAGCCGTGACAGGATGCATACTCGGATTCAGCTACTCTCTATTTTTTCGTTATGAGGGGATGTGGGGTGACTTCACTGTAAGGCTCGCGCCGCGCTGGCAGCCTACCTCTGAAGCTCTCCTCCTAAAACGAGAAAACAAAGAAAAAGACGCCATGCCCCTTCCGCGTCGGCTGGAATCTATGAAGCAGGTATCTTGGCCAGGATTTCGAGGGGTAGATCGCCGGGGCACGGCTACCACAGGGCAACTTGAGACGGATTGGGTAAAAAACCCGCCCAAAGAACAATGGCGCATCAAAATAGGACCTGGTTGGTCTTCATTTGCCGTGGCCGGAGAATTAATTTTTACGCAGGAGCAACGTGGAGAGAATGAATGTGTGACATGCTACAACGCAAGTTCCGGTAGCGAAATCTGGATCCATATGGAACAAGCTCGTCTGAATGATCCTCTAGGTGGTCCCGGTCCGAGAGCAACTCCTACGCTTTACGAAGGACGGCTCTATACACTGGGTTCAACCGGCATTCTTTTGTGTTTAGACCCAATCAATGGCGATATCATCTGGAAAGTGAACATCCCGGAAGAAGCCGGTCGAAGCGTTCCAATGTGGGGGTTTTGTGCGTCCCCCCTGTTACTGGGAGAACATGTCATTGTTCACGCGAGTGAAGCCGGTGAAAAAGATGTCTTCGGGTTCAAAGCATCCAATGGAGAGCTGGTCTGGACGGCAGCGGCGGGAGAACACTCCTATAGCTCACCACATCAAATGAATTTCGGCGATAGTCAACAAGTGGCAATTGTAACTGATGAGGGTCTGGCCCTTCTTGATCCAACCAACGGCACCGTTCTCGTCGAACATTCCTGGCCGCATAGTGGATACCGCGCATTGCAACCATGCGTAGTCGGCAATCAACAAATTGTTATTCCTACAGGGATGGGTACGGGAACAAGATTGTTGAAAATAGACGTAGAATCTGCCAATTGGAGTGTTAAGGAGATATGGACGACCAAGAATCTAAAATCTGACTTTAATGATTTGCTGGTATACAAGGGCCATCTATACGGTTTTGACGACAGCATTTTCACCTGTATTGATCTGGCAACAGGCGAGCGAAAATGGAAACGAGGACGGTATGGTAAAGGGCAAAGCTTACTACTGCCGGAAGAAAACCTGATCATGGTATTATCCGAACAAGGAAAGATGGTCGTTCTCGAGACTGATCCTACAGCTCATCAGGAATTAGCTTCCTTTCAAATGCTGAATGGGAAAACCTGGAACCATCCGGTATTAGTTGGTAACAAGTTGTATATTCGAAATTCTGAAGAAGCGGCCTGCTACCTGTTGCCAGCAAAAGAATCTGCGCGTAAGGTTTCACTCATCGAGAGCAATTAACCTTAGTCAAAGAACTCCCCGAAGAACACGATGGCCGCAGCCACCGTACGGCGTTCTGAATCGGAACAGCAGGAACTGGCACTGCCCCAGAGTCGGCCTTGCTTACGAATCGTCCCACTATTGGTGATTTGACCGACAAGCCTTCCGTTCTTTCGCAAGTTTCCGTTCGATTGAACTTGTCCCAGATAGGCTCCCGACTTTCTTAAGTCACCGCTACCACTGATCGTACCTACTAACCGACCTGAAGCACGAATATTACCATTCGACTCGATACTTCCTACCAATCGGCCAGATTCTCTTACATTTCCACTACTGTCAACGGTAAGGAAAAGTGCCCCGGATTTTCGGATCGTCATATCGGCGTTGACAACCGTACTCAATACGAACACTAATGTGACGGTTAAAAGCATGTATCTGTTTCTCATAAGAAGTCTCCTCTGCAATCTAAAGTGCTTCTCTTATCAACTGCAATTCGCATGCCATTGTTACTTCATGCGTATCAAGGGGCCGACCACTCCCTAAAAATGTTATCAGATTGATGAATATTCTCTCAAATTGATTACAAAACACATCTCTGCCCTCTAACGAAACCGTCTTCAGTCGCTAGTCATCCACAAGACTCCTTAGCTCGTAATTGTCAGTCGCGAGATTAAACAATTTCTGTTTAACCGTGCTCGGTGGTGTGCCAGCAAATTGTATTCCCCTCGCCGTCTCTATTGCTCATGAAACGTCAGGAGAACTCTCCAAGTGGCGACAAAACGGTAATTCACTTAAGAAGAACCCGCGGCCGCTAGAGGCACCATTCTAATCGATGACATTTTCACGTCGTAGAATCTGAATCAATCTGCGTGTGTACTCCAGTCCATCTTCGACGCCCAGATGAGAATCTTCCACACAAATGAAGTCTTTTAATTCGTCATAATCTTCAAAGTGGATCCCCAAACACCCAGTCTCCGTAACAACACGATCAAAGAACTTTTCGCGTGGATAATGCTCTGATTCAAAAGCGTAATATTTGTCGTCGCTAGGTGGGCGTACAAAGACAACTTGGCCACCCCGGGCTTCAATCATGGCAACGTCACGTTTGTATTGGGCTACGACTTTATCCATATCTGCGGGACCATAATGCGCTAGCATTCGACGTGTGCCAGCTTGAATTTGCTCGATAATATCTATATATATTTTTTCTTCAATATTGTCTCTAAATCTAAAATTCAAGTCTCGGTCGAGCGACCCAGCAAATGGGAAAATTGCTGAATGCAAAAGGCCCTCGCGATTCTTCCAGGGCCAATTCGAGAATACGGTTAACACTGGCGAATACGCCACCGAATTAAAACATTTCACTTTGGGCAATAACAGATCGCGTGAAGCCAGAGACAGGTGGTGTGACAACGAATACTTAGAAACCTTGAGAGCATTGAAATTATCTCGCATTCGTTTATGCGTAATCGCATCTTCATGACAAAACGAGAATTCTGGAGCAAATCCACAAAGCACTAAGCCACGAAACGACTCACGTTTGGCTAGTTCACTCAATACCGGACCGGGGGGTGAACCTGGCCAAGCCAAAATTTGTAGCTTCTGCCCCGTAATCGACTCCCACTCAGGTGCCAGAACACCAAATTGCATTCGCGAGGCCCCTAGTACGACTGTTTGATCGTCAGGCAACTCATCTAACTCGAGCCACTGAGAAATCCAAAGATCAGAAGTTGGGGGGAGGTAATTCACACGGTAATTATCACTACGAGCCTTCACCTCCATGAGTCCCAGCAGAATCAACAAAAATCCAACCAAGGTGAACAATTGCCGCTTGCCAACGGTTTTCGGCAATGAACGTTCAAAATGTGAACGATGACCGGATTCAGCATAAGATTTCATTTTATTTTTCCACTACGATTTGAGCACGCTGCTCGATGATATGAATCTGGTATCCTCCGACTATATTCATTCTGAGGTAGATAGTTAATCATCGTCACCGCCGCTTGGCGGCGCGACTGTCAATTCACCTTTCTGCCTTAGTATGTTTATTAATCGTCTGGTGTACTTCAATGCATCAGCTTTTGACAAATGAGACTCATCTACACAAATAAAATCCTTTAATTCATCATGGTCTTCAAAATGAACTGCTGTGCACTGGGTTTCTGTTACAAGCAAATCGAAATATGCTTTTCTGGGATAATGCTGTCTTTCATAGTCGCGAAAAAAACCATCGCTTGGCGGACGAATAAATACCACTTTCCCCCCGCGTGATTCAATCTTTTCGATAGCTGCTTTGTATTCTCCGACTAGTTCCTGTACATCGGCCGCTCCGAAAAACTTCAATCTTCTGAATACGGAAGATCGATTAGTAAGCAACTGTGCTTGATTGTCTCCATTTTCCACTCGATCGAGGTAACGCATTTGAATATCTGCATCTCTAGTCGCATTAAACCCAAAGATTACCGGGGCTAATAAATTCTCTCGATTGGCTATCGGAAAGTTAAAAAAGCCATAAGCAACTGGTGAGTATGCGGCGTCATTCAAGCACTTAAAACGAGGACGTAAGAACTCCATCGCAGCCATCGACAGGTGATATGACAGAGACCACTTTGCCGTCTGAGACGCCTTAATATTGTCACGGATCCAGTCTGCCCAGGGGACGGTTTTACTGACAAACGAAAACGTCGGGGCAATACTACATATTACCGTTCCTCGAAACGACTCCCGATCCGCCAACTCAAACAAGACGGGGTGAGGAGCCTGACCTGGCCAGGGCAAGAGGATTGGTTTGACAGCCGTTTGCTGCTCCCACTCTTTCACAATCACTCCAAACTGCGAGCGAGACGCACCGATGACAACAACCTGCTCATCAGATATGTCGTCAAGCTTCAACCATTGCCGAACCCACATATCTCCAGAAAATGGATAATTCAATGGAAAGTTGTCATTTCTGGCTTTCAATTCCATGATGACCATGAATGCAAAAAGAAGACCAATCACCGAAAACAGAGTTCGAAGGTGCATCCTGCTTGGTACACTACGCAAGTAAACTGCGCTTCGAGTATCGATCTGAGGCGCCCCCATTATTCAAGTTCTCCGGCATTCCGAAGAATCTTAATGAGTTCCGTTGTAAAAACAATCCCATCTCCTACCGATAAATGAGACTCTTCCACACATTTCATCTCACGTAGTACCGGATAGTCTCTATAGTGCACACCAAAACATCCTGTTTCTTCGATCAAACGATCGTAGCAATCCTCTCTGGGATAATATTGAGCTTCAAAATCACCGATCCACCCATCGCTAGGCAGCCGCACAAAAACTACGTTTCCGCCACGCTGTTCGATCTTATCAACCAGGTCTTTGTATCGCTTAATCACATCATCGAAATCCGCGACGCCATAGAATAACTGTCTTTGGTTGAATATCTTTAGCTGTTCAACAATCAGTTTTTTGAGCTCAGCATCCTTCTCAAAACTCTCTAAATACTTATCCTGTAATTCAGCATCTGTCGTCCCGATGAACCGAAACACCAAAGGGGGGATCAGTCCTTTACGATTCTCTACCGGGAAGTTGAAGTACATGTTAGAGATGGGGGAGTAGGCTGCACTGTTAGCCATTTTTATCCGAGGGCGAATGAAATGATGACTGGCCTGAGACAAATGGTAAGAAAGCGAAAGACGCTTCATCTTAGCTTGACGGATATTTTGATCCATCCATCCCAGCCACGGTGGACCATCGGCAGCAAAAACAATGAGCGGTGCTATTCCACAAATAACGGTCCCACGAAATGACTCGCGTTGAGCAAGTTCTTCTAACACTGGAAGAGACTTAGCACCTGGCCAAGCTAAACTCAACGGCCGATTGCCGGTTTGTTCATGCCACTGGTCAATTATCAAACCATGTCGAACCCGCGATGCCCCCAGAAAGAGTGTCTGATTTTTCGGGAGCTCATCAAGTCGATACCATTGGTGGACCCACGCATCCGGGGAAAAAGGATAATTTACCGGATAATTATCGTAACGTGCCTTTACTTCCATCAGGGCTATTAAGGTGAGCAGAATACCTAAGACCCAAAGCAGACTACGGTATACTCTAACGGTAGGCAATCCGCGTTCAATTGTGGGCCGTCGACTCTGAACTTTTTTATCATTCATGGCTTCAATTTGACCTGATGGCTGGAAAGAATTTGAATGATCCTTCGTGTATAACTTCTAGCATCCTCAGAATTCAGATGAGACCATTCCGGACATTCAAAGTCAGCAATTTCAGGATAGTCCTCAAAATGAATTCCGAGACAATTTGTTTCCGCACAGAGCCGGTCAAAGAATTTTTCACGAGGATAGTATTTTTCCTCAAATTCTCGAAAGTCACCTGAGCTTGGATGACGAATAAAGACTACCTGTCCACCTCGCTGCCGGATTCGTTGGACATCTTGGACATAGGCTGCAAGTAAGCTATCCATATCTGCCACTCCAAAGACAGTCTGTTCCTCGATGATTCTACTCCATAAAGCTTTAACTCGATTCATGAGTTCTTCATCCTTAGCAGAGAAATCCAGATAAACAGATTGCAGATTCTCCTGATGATTCATCCAATAAATTGGTAGGAATGGCGGCAATGTTCCGTGCCGATCCTGAAGGCCAACTATTTCACGTAAGACATGAGCAGGAGCAAAAGCTGGAGGATTTAATGCTCGAATTTGATGCTTTAAGAAACGCCTAACAGGAGTACCAAGATGGTAGGAGAGCGAATACCTAAGTACCTTCATCTCTTCAATATTCTTCTTGAGGTACAAATGTTGCGGTGCAGCAGCATGAGAGAATGAAAAGCTTGGTGCGATACCACAAATCACCAGTCCTCGGAAGTCATCCCTTTCGGCAAGCAGGTGTAAAGTAGGATGAGGAGGAGAGCCTGGCCAGGCAAGCATCGTAGGGCGTACTTCGGTTGCCTGTTCCCATGTATCCATGACCAACCCAAATTTACATCTCGAAGCTCCGATGATGACGGTCTGATCCTCCGGTCCCCTCTCGGTTTTATACCATTGGGTCACCCAAAGATCCGGAGAAATCTCAAACATGACAGGAAAGCTATTGGCTCGCGCGTAATACTCAACGCCCCCAATGCCAATGGCAGTCCACACCACAGTCAGAGCTAATATTTTTTTATAGCCTTTAATAACTGGCAAAGGTCGGACATACAACTGTCTTTTAGAATTGGAAGTAGATGAATGCACTGGCGCTACCTCCGGTCATAATCGTGACAAAAAGAATCGTCACCCAAAAGGCTGTAAACAACCATGATGGTGTTTTATCTGCGACGTCCTCGATTTCAATATCCCGCACTTTCCAGTGGCAAATCAACATGGCGACCAGGATTAAGATCGTCATGAAAATATGAAAGCTTGTCACGACTAATAATGGTTCTTCAGCAAGGCCAAACAAAGATTCAAACATCTGTTGGCATTTCTCCCAGTCCTTCGCAGCGAAGAACACCCATGTCAGTGAGACACAAAAGAACGTTGCAATTGCACCTAGAAAGGGTACCAACGGCCTAGCCATTAGTTTCTCCGTATCGACCACCTTCTTCAGTAATCTCTCCGTTACCAGATAAAGGCCGTGAACACCTCCCCAGATTAAAAATCGCCAACTAGCCCCATGCCATAATCCCCCAAGCAACATAGTAAGCATCAGATTGATATAAGTTCGGCGGCGACCTTTGCGATTTCCTCCCAACGGAATATAGAGGTAATCGCGCAGCCATTCTGACAATGAAATATGCCAGCGCTTCCAAAAATCTGAGAACCCGACAGCAGCATAAGGTGATTTAAAGTTATTGGGAATTGAAAATCCTAAGCATAGTGCAATTCCAATGGCACACATCGAGTATCCAGCAAAGTCAAAGAATATCTGTGCCGAAAATGCCAAAACCCCAAGCCATGCGTCTAATACTGCTACATGTCGCATCGCATTAAACGTATCTCCCGTCACAATGGATAGAATTCCATCAGCGATCACTGACTTTTGAAATAAGCCCCAACTAAACAGGAACAATCCCCAGGCAAACTGTTGTCCTGTCGCTTTGCGTGGTGTCTTGAATTGCGGAATGAGTTGATGAGGGCGAACAATTGGGCCGGCAACTAATTGGGGGAAAAACGTAACAAATAAAGCAAAGTCAAGAAATGAAGACTCTGGTTGACTGCGCTTTAAATACACGTCGATCGTATACGACAGCGTTTGGAAAGTATAAAAGGAGATTCCGACTGGAAGAATAATATCCAGGGTGGGAGCAGTATACTCTATCCCGACTTGATTAATTATCTGAACAAAGGTCTCGGTCAGTAACTTGCCATATTTGAAGTATGACAACATCCCCAGGTTGGCTAGTAGGCTAAAGCAAAGAAGAAGCCGTCGTTTTCCCAATTGTTGAGCCCGACTCATGGCTCGCGCCGCGAACCAATCTACAACAGTCGAAATCCATAACAAAATGACAAAAGGAGGGTTCCATGCCGCATAGAACACATAGCTCGCCACCAGAAGATGTATTTTCTTGACCTTCCATTTCAAAGGAAGGTTATGGATAGCCAATACGATGGCAAAGAATACAACAAAGGCCAGGGAGTTAAATAGCATCGTTATCTTTCAGGGATTCAGTTATTGAGCGGGCCCGAAGTACTTATCGAGAAAATCAAGAGTCTCATGGATACGCTCATTTTTTGGCAACGCATGCTCCGTCGGATACACGACAATACGTTTCTGATCTTCAGCGGTTCCCAGTAAATTAAATGCCGGTCGAGCTGACTGTTTCAATGGAAATATCTGGTCATATTCTCCAACCAGCCAGAGCGTCGGCTGAGTAACACGATGAACATAACTAATCTGATCCACTTCCGGCCGTGCCGGCGTCATAGAGAGTCCACCAACATAGCAAATACCTAATTTGATTCTGGGTTCAACTGCAGCAGAGATGAGATAGTTAAAGGCTCCCCAGCTGGCACCGACATAAGCCACTTTTTCATTATTAAAATCATTGCGTGAGGCTAAATAGTCAATCGTTCTACGATAGTCCTTTGTCCATTTAATAAGATATTCTGCGTATTGCTGAGACGCATTCGATGCCCAGGTTTCTAAACCATCATTTCTATCCCACTGCCCTTTGAGAACGGGGATTACCAGAGCTCGTCCACTTTGAGGAATATATTTGAACCCTTCAATCACCCGCTCCATTAACGGCTCACTAGGTACTGGGTTAATTGATCCCGCACCATGAAAGAAAATGCAGGACTGATAGGGGGCTGAAGCGATTCGGGGCAACACGACATAGGCAATCATACGTTCGCCACCATACACTGTATCGAATTCGACCCGCTCCAGCGTGTAGTCTGGTGATAGGTCATCCTTGGCCCAAACAACCTCAGCATTTAGAGGCTGGGGATCATAATCGAACTGATTTTTATAGACTCGAAACACTTCATCGGACAGCGGCATTGCATTGGTGTAGTCACGTGATTGCAGTTCGATATCAACAAATAGCTCCTGTGACTCTTCCCCCAGGTATTTCATACATCGAAAACCACGCTTCGCCGTTCGGTCCCATGGATCGACAGGGTTAGCCTGATTGTAGAAGTATGCCTGATCTTCCGTTGATCCACCTAACGAAAAACGTTGTAGACCTGTTGCATTGACAACCCACTCTGAAACATTTCCACAAAGGTCACATACTCCAAAGCGGGAAATCCCTTTCATCGTCCCAACGGCAACATAAGATCCTTTGTTGATATTGCTGCTTTGGATAAGTTGTCCAACATACTCCGACCCGAAGTCTGTTGCGTTGGCTCGTGAGAAATGGAAGAGTGTCGGTAATGATTTCCCGGCCCAACGGGCATAAGCACTAGCTTCAAACCAACTAACTCCCTGAACAGGAAAATCCTCTTTTTCTGACGAATATCGCCCCACGCTCCAAGTGGACGGTCCTCGACGGCCTGTCGAATCTACAAATAATTCCATAGCTGATTCAAACGGAAGCTCGTCGCCTTCCTTTGAGAAAATGACGCCCCAATACTCCTGATTCGTGTATCCGCCAGCATCAACAAACTCCTTGTACTGCTTGTTCGTAACTTCAAACTTATCAATAAGAAACTCGGGAACGGTCGGAGCAAATCCATCGGCGATAGAAGTATCAAAAACCATTCCAGTCAGCTTGAACCCACGGCCTTCCGTGATATGGATCATACCCTCTTCGATTTCGCCTTTTTTAAATAGCTTACGATCGATGGTGGTAACTTGATTAAAGAACGAATTATCTGACACAGCGACAGCGTCGGTGTGTCCATCCAATCGGAATACAAATTGCTTTATGGATGTTGAGAGTCTGACATCCTCCAACGGCGTTTTACCCAATTCAATAAAAGTCGATTCCTCCGCTCCAAAATCTCGGTATAAGACTGTGGCACCTGGAGGATTGGAAGTAAATGTGAAGGGAGGGGCAATCTTCTCCCAGGCACTCTTAAAAACAGAATCCTCTCCATAGATATCTTTGATCTTCACTCCGATTTCATACGCTTCTATAAACTTTCCATCGTTTACGAGCGTCAACATCTTAGGAAATAATACCTGTGGCGAATTATCGGTTGAAATAATATCTGCCTGATTTGGTACATCCGCTGCTTGTGACTCACGCTGGTCTAAATCATCGAAACCTGTTTCTTGCCGGCCACCTGAAAGCAGAGCGAATACTGCGACCATTATGGCCAACGCAACACCCGACAAAATCATCGTCCACGATCTTGAACGAGACCGTGCTCCAGAAACATTTGCTACCGAAACAACGTCTGTTAGATCCGTTATCAAATCATTGGCATCCTGGTATCGATCGTCTGCTTCCTTCGACAAACACTTCTTGGTGATACCGAATAAGGGATCCGTCGTGGGAAAGTGTTCCAACTCGAGTGACGGGACAGCTTCATTAAGTATCGCACTCATTGTTTCAATCGTGCTGTCTCGTTTAAAGGCGCGTTGGCCGGTAAGCATTTCGAACAGGACTGCTCCAAAACTGAAGATATCACTTCGTTTATCTGCAGTACTGCCTTTTACCTGCTCCGGAGACATATAACCAACCGTCCCCATAATGGTTCCGATCTGAGTCTGCAAGCCAGACTTACTCATCGTCTCTCCGTCGAGCTCGAGTGTTTTCCGAGACGTTGCCAGCCCAAAATCCAGAATCTTGACCTGGTTATCGTCAGTCAACATGACATTACTAGGCTTGATGTCGCGATGAACAATGCCGGACTTGTGAGCTGCTGTCAGACCTTGAGCAATCCCAAGTGCAATCGAAATTGCATCTTCACGACGGAGAGGATTTTGCTCGAGATGCTGGTCCAATGTCGTCCCAGAGACAAATTCCATGACAGCATAAAAATGTCCGTCTTCTTCTGTAAAATCAAACAGACTGATGACGTTGGGGTGGGACAATCCAGCAATCGTCTTGACTTCCCTTTTGAATCTTTCAACACTGGCCTGGTCTTCGACCGTATTATCTTTCAACATCTTGATGGCAACATCACGCTGCAGTTTAACATCGCGTGCTAAAAAGACGGTTCCCATGCCTCCGGAACCGAGTTCTCGAACGATTTGATAACGATCTAGAATGGTCCGTTCTGACATGGCAAATTAAACAAGTTAAAGGAAAGTGATGAATTGTAAAAAAACTTCCTCAATTCTGTTAGAACATCACTAACGCAACAACATCAGTGCAGAGACGAGCAAGCTAAAGAATGGAGATTGAGGGACCATAGAAGTGTTAAGTAAACATCGATACTAACACCCCTGGACCGCGTATGGCAAATTCAAAAACAAATCATGCATAAGCGCACACTTATGCTTTTATAGCTGGTTTCGGGTACCACAGGTGGAATTTGACCTTCGTTAGGATGATGTTAGAATTAGCAAGCCAATCAGAACGCCGTCAACTTGCATAACGATCTTACTATGAACCATCCACCTGTGGCGCATCGAGTAGCAATTCGAATAGGTTCCCAAATGAAAAGCAAGCATTCTTTTTTCACTGTTTTTATCTTTACCATTTTGTCTGTATCCGTTGCCATAGGTAAAGTTGGCGATCCTAAGCCGATCACGAAAGATAACGTTCAGTATCAGAGCCATCGGCATACAGTTTGGGCAACGAACCTTAGCACTAAAAAGCCCCTTTGGAAAACGACAATTCCGATGGCTACCTATCGAGGAACTGTTGACCATCATCTTGAGGAAGACATTCAGTGGAATATTATTTCCTCGTTAAGGATGGAGGGACAGATTCTCATTGTTAAAAATTCGAAAGGTGAAAGCTTTAATCTGGACTCTGTCACAGGAAAGCTAATCACGAAGCGGCAGCAGAGTGGCGCCAAACGCCCTATCATTGACGTCGCTGGTGAAGATGGATCAGATCCACTTCTGGAAGGTATTAAAAAATCTGCTTCTGAAGGTGATGCCGATGCACAATGTCTTCTCGCAAATCTATACCGAGAAGGCGATGGCATTGAGAAGAACCTAATGAAAGCTGCTGAATAATATCGTTTGGCAGCACAGCAAGGACACGACCAGGCTCAGCTAAAGCTGGGATATTGCTGTCGAGATGGGATAGGGCTTCCAAAAGACAAAATCCAAGCATATGTATGGTTCAACATTAGCGCTAATAATGGTGGTGTATTAAATGGCAAAGGAAGAGCGGGAGAACTTGTGGAAGAAATCCGTGAGACTCTCACTTCTAAGCAGCTTGAAACAGCTAGGGCCGAAGTTGAACATCTCGAACATTTAATTTCCACTCGCGAGAAAAAGAACTATACCGCAATCATCAGGCAACTCAGTCAGGATGGTTGGACCGTTACCATGAAAAAAGATGACGATGGTAGTCACAATGTCATCGCCACCAAAAACGGTAATACTTCTATTTCACACGCACCTAACTGGCGTGTTGCTTTCATAAGCGTATGGCAACAATGTGAGAAATGGAGTGATTAAGACGCCCTTAAACCTTCTGGTTAGGGGGTTAGTAAGTTAACAGTTCTTTCAAGGAGCAATTTCAAATTGGCCAACCGAATTTTTACTAGCAAACGCCCCCTTATCCTATTTGTGATTTTTCTTATCATGCTTGGCGGTTTTGGCTATGGGTTACTTGATCAACCAAGACGTGTTAGGCAAGCATTTGCCGGAGATATGTATCACCAACGATACTCGCAAGCCGATGAACTCCTATTGCGACCGAGCTCAGTGAGTCTAACACCGCTGGGCGACCTGATGGTCACCGATAAGATGGGTAAAGAGACTGTCGTGGCCCAAAACAAGCTCCCATTTTTAGTAAGCGGGATGCTTGCTCATCCATATGATTTATCGATGACCGCTTTACAAGACAATGAGAATGGAGTTTTACTTACTCCAGCTCTTAGCATTTACCTTAGCGTGGATGGTGGACAACTTGTCATAGAAAGCTGCCAGCCTAGCGACGTACCACCACCCGAAATGGCTGGCCCAGCTATTTAGGCTTCATTCGGTCCGGGTCATCTTCATCACATGAGTTTCAGCGGCCTTTTCTCGTAGATTACTTAAGTTCGACGACCTTTTTTGTTCGTTGAGATTCGTCCGCTGCAAAGACTATCCGCAAACTAGTCAGCACACGGTCCTGATGAACAGACATGTCTTTGTCATGGCGAATACACTCAATAAATGCCTGTTGTTCGAGTAGAGCCAGGCCTTCATGATCTGGTTCGTCGATGTTAATCACCTCATCTTCCTTCACAAACTCTTTATCCACTTGTTCCGAAAAGTGTCGAATAATCGTGTTGGCTTCCACATGGTGATCTTTATCATCTGACCTTCCCTTCGCTGGACAAATACTTGCCGCGCCGTCGGGTCCTACAACATCCTTCACAAAATAGGCCACTTCGCTCATCATCGGCCCCCAGCCAGCCTCATACCAACCAACCGATCCGTCCTCGAATTCAACCTGTAGCTGGCCATAATTGTTGATATGTTCAGGCACCTTATCCCAATTGCGGCAGCCTATCGCATGCACTCGCACCGGTTTACTCTGAGCCATCTGGTACATGATGTCGACATAATGTACACCACAGTCAACGATCGGAGATTGAACCTGCATAATGTT
Organism: Planctomycetaceae bacterium; assembly: GCA_002717145.1. Classification (GTDB taxonomy): domain Bacteria; phylum Planctomycetota; class Planctomycetia; order Pirellulales; family Pirellulaceae; genus UBA721. The sequence continues at coordinate 19,968 of PBCP01000031.1, forward strand.
ATACAGAGTGTCATAGAAATATCCTTTTGCTTGTTGATTGAGGTTCATTCGCATAGCCAGCGGCTTCCCTAGACTATGAGAAACCTCGATGAACTTATTCCAGGACGGGTGTGTCATCAGGATATAGCCGACATATAGTTTGTTACCAACACGATTTGCCAGTTCAAAAAGCTCCTGAGACTCTTCGATCGTTTCTGCAAGCGGCTTTTCAACAAAGACGTCAAGTCCGCGCTGGAGTGCTGTGGACACATAATGATAATGTGAGTCTGTATAAGTACTGATAGACACTGCATCAGGCTTTGTTTGCTCCAATGCTTCTTCAAAATCGGTAAAACGCGGAATATCATTTCCAAGTTCTTCTGCCAACGCTTCAGAGCTACTTAAATTGCGTGTCACAATACCAACATTTCGGACACCCTCGATCTGTGCATAGGCTTTGGCATGTAGTGAGCCCATGAACCCTGCGCCTACAATCAACACTTTGATTTCATCGCTCATCTTAGTCGTCTCCACGTGTGTGTCAGTTTATAGCTGGTTAATACTAGCAACGTATTGATGTTCCTCGGTAGATGCAAGCAATAAATGAGACAAGTATGACAATTCATTTCATGTTCTAATTGAACTATGCTTTCTTACCAATACACGAGGATATCATGCAACCACTACGTTTAACTCTGGTATTTATCTTTCTGAATTCATGGGCTTTTGCACAGCCAGCCGATGTCCTGCTGACCAATGCCACTATTTATGATGGAGTCTCGGTAACGCCTGTAACCGCGGATCTTGCCATCCATGAAGGTATGATTATTGCGGTCGGTAAAGCACTGCCCCATACTGCGACACTCCGCATCGACTGCCAGAGAAAAGTAGTGTGCCCAGGCTTTATTGATTTACACAACCACAGTGATCGTCAAATTATTGTGGATGCCACACGAGCTAATGTGAACTATTTACTACAGGGCTGTACGACCATTGTGACTGGCAATTGTGGTTCTGGGCCGGTCAATGTTGGCAAATACTATCAACAAATAGACAACGCTGGTGCAGGTACCAATGTTGCTCACCTGCTTCCTCAGGGAGGCCTGCGTCAGGAAGTTATGGGAAGTGAACGCCGAGCGCCCACAGATGCCGAAAATTCAAAAATGCTTGAACTTGCTACCAAAGCTATGCAGGACGGCGCCTGGGGAATGTCTACAGGTCTCATCTATGTACCGAGTTCATATGCAGACACGCAGGAATTGGTCTCGATTGCCAAGATCGTCGGCCAATACCACGGAATCTATGCCAGTCATATACGAGGGGAAGGAAGTGTTCTACTAGATTCAGTTCAGGAAGCAATGGATATCGGTAAGCAGGCAAACGTTCCTGTGCACATTTCCCATTTCAAGTCGAGTGGGCAAAACAACTGGGGCCTGGTTCGAATCGCAATCAAGGAAATTGAGAAGGCTCGAAAAAGTGGGCAGATTGTAACCGCCGATCAATATCCATACCGTGCATCTAGTACTTCGCTTAGTGCGACGCTGATTCCAACGTGGGCTCGGGCAGGAGGCCGACAGGAAATGCTGAATCGTCTCGATTCAGTAGAGCATGGGGCAAAAATCCGCCAAAGCATTCAGGATGGATTAAAACGACGTGATGGTGGGAAAACGATCAAGATTGCTCGCTGCTTCGAACAGGATTGGGTTGGAAAAAGTGTTGCTGAAATTGCTAAGGATTCTGGATTATCAGGCTTGGAAGTGGTTGAGAAGATTGAGCGTAACGGTGGCGCGTCGGTAGTGAGCTTTAGTATGAGTCCAGAAGACATTCGATATGTCATGGCCGTTGATTGGGTGGCTACGGCTTCGGACGGACGAGCTTATTTGCCCGGCGCGGACAAACCTCATCCACGTAGTTATGGAACGTTTCCTCGTAAGCTACATCAATTCGCCCAAACGGAAGAAATTATCAGTTTAGGGCATGCGATACGGAGTTCAACTTCCTTGCCCGCCGCAATATTGGGGATGAAGGACCGAGGTCGCATCAAGGCTGGCTTCGTAGCTGACGTGGTGGTATTTGATCCTGAGAGACTTCAAGACGTTGCCACTTTTGATGACCCTCATCAGTACTGTGAGGGGATTGAATATGTTTTTGTAGGGGGCAAGCTGTCGGTCTACCGAGGCAAGGTTACCGGAGGTCTTCACGGCCGGGCTCTACGGCATACAGGTGGCGAATGAATCTCGAGACTAAACCTTCCAACTTTTCCGGAACAAGCAGTGCCACTTCATCTGACTACATCGGACAAACTCTCTTTGGACGACGGCTCTCTTTGGCCTTTTGGGCTACGGTAGATAATCGCTGAATCACAAGCAAACAATGCATCAACCCCGGTTGATGCCAAACTGTAAATAGTTAGGAGATTTGATAAGTTAAAGTCACTTAACATGACTCGTATGATGTATTTGCAATCACGATAGAATTTGTCAACGCTTCCCGAATTACCGATCGAACAAGAAAATCCTAAATTATTCTATGGTTGGTTTCTGTTGGGTATTACCTGGTGCCTCTATGGACTGGGAGCGTGTCCGGCGTACTATAGCTGGCCCTTTTTCACACCCAACATCCAAGATAACCTTGGCTTGACCCGAGCTCAAACTGGAACTGTCTTTGGAATTTTTGGTTTCATCATCACTTTCGTCGGCCCTCTTTCCGGAGCATGTATAGCCCGTTGGGGAATTCGGCGCACAATGATTGCCGGACATCTGCTTAGTGGTTGCGGATTCTGGATGACATCACAGGCCAATAGCTTCACTGCCTGTCTGATATCTTTTTCCATCATCGTCGGCGCTGGAATGGGTATTGGTTCAGTCGTTCCCTGTCAGGCAATCGCGACCGAATGGTTTCAAAAGTACAGAGGACGTGCTGTTGCCGTTGTCCTTTCAGCCGGAGGCATCATTGGCTCCGCCGTCACCTGGTTTGACAGTCTCATACTCGAGCATTATTCCTACCGGCAAGGATGGCAATTTTTTGTCATTCTCGAGCTTCTCTTGGTTTTGATCTCACTGGCCTTTGTTTGTAACTCGCCGGCTGACATCAACCAATTCCCCGATGGCAAAAAACCCGATCCGAAACCCAACCTTCAACACTCAACCTCTAAAAAGATGGATTGGAGTTTCTCAACAACAATCAAGACTCCTCAATTCGCGATGCTACTCCTGTGCAACGTGGCCTTTCTTGTCCCGTGGAGTGTCACAGTAGGTCATGGGCGCCTCCATCTCGAAGACTCCGGGCTCACGATCCACGCTGCCGCAGGTGTCCTGAGCGTGATGGTCTTTATGTCGGTAACCGGTAGGCTTTGTGGAGGGTTAGGAGACGTAGTCAAACCTGAAAAATTGCTCGCCTGCTCACTCGTCATCGAAGGTTTAGGTGTGCTTGGATTTCTATTCGCTAGCAATACTTTACTTGCTTATGCTAGTTCCATCGCCATCGCCCTTGGATTTGGTGCCAGCTACATTTCTCTTTCCGTCGTAACCGCTAATTTCTATGGAAAGGATAGGTTTGCGAAAACAATTGGGCTTATTTATCTTGGAGCAGGATTCTTTAATGCACCTGCTGCCGGAATTGCCGGCAAACTCTATGACACACTGGGTAGCTACACCCTACCGTTTGCAGCGATTGCGACATTTTCCATCGCCATCGGATTGAACGCACTGAGATTAAGACCACCTGTTGATATTGATCAAAAGGAACCTAATTGACATGGGGGCTGCTATGAAGATCCTAAAACGTCTTGCCCTGCATGTTTTCGCGACACTCTTTGCGGTTGCGGTCGAATCGCTCTAATTGCTCCTGTAACCATTGATCAGCTTCAGCAATCAGCCGCTTATCCCCGTCCGCTTTTTCAATTCGCTTTTTATGCTGTTCAATCGCTCCACGTTCAAATCGATCTAACTCGGCAAATCGCGCCTTGTAAACATCCTGGACGTCCTCGGCATCTATCTCCTCAAGATACCGATCCATAACCTGCTTCAACTCAGCCGCCTTCCCGGGAAAATCCTTGATCAAATTTTGCTGCTCATAATAGTCGGTTGCCACATTAAATAACTTCTGCTCACCGGTTAAATGATGCTCCATCAACTTGTAGTCACCCAGACGGATCACGGTTAACGGAGGGGCAAAGTAACATGGGTAGTGATAAACAAATCCTTCGACTGGACGTTCCACTTTGGCATCATTGCCAAATTCAAAAACCGGTCGTAGACTCCCACCATCCAGATTATTCGGAAGTTCTTTTTCACTCTCAACATAATCATGGAGTGTTGGCAACAAGTCCCACTGATTGATGGCTACATCACACTGAACTCCCTCACGCACTCCGGGCCCCGCCGCAACGAATGGAACCCGCAGTCCTCCTTCATATAAATTCGCTTTGCCTCCTCGAAGTGTCCCGTTAGGATTTAAGCCGCCACCATTGTCTGATGTAAAAATCACCAGCGTGTTGTCAGTCTGCCCTGTCTTCGCCAATGCTTCCATAATAGCGCCCAGCCCCTGATCCACTTCCTCCAGCATCGCTGCATACTGTAATCGCCAATGACTGATTTTTCGACTTTGAGAAATCTGATCCTCTGGTAAATAATCTTCATCGTCCAGATACTTACCCCGGGGTAACTTACGATACTTCTCGATAAGATCTGCTCGCGCTGCATGTGGTACATGCACGGCATAATGCGAAACCATCATAAAAAATGGACGTTTACCACCATACTCCTCAATGAACTCCACCGAGCTCTTCTGCAGTGATGCCATTCTCTTTGGGTTATCATCCGGCAAGGGTTGACGATCTTTAATGCTGATATACTCACCATGGAAATTATCGTTGGTTGCATTGCCATCAATCTCATCGGTGATGTCATATCCTATTGTTTCCATCCGGTCACCGCTCATTCCTTTCCCAAAATGAGCCGTTATATAATTCCCCTCTGCTGCTTTGACGACATCGGCCATGGAAACTTCATCCTTCCAAGACAGCTTCTTTTGAAGTGCCAACACATCATGCACAAAGGTATATCCCAATCTCCCTGGAGTCTTTCCAAACTGAATGCTTTTCCTTGACGGAGTACACGTCGGTGCAGGCGCATAGGCATTAGAAAAAACAATTCCACGAGCGGCCAATTTCTCCAGATACGGTGTCTGATTGAAATCGCTCTTACTTTCCGGATCGCTTATCATCATCGCGACCGATGTGTCGGCCCAGCCTAAATCGTCAACATAGACGATGACGATATTAGGGCGTTCAGAACCGAAGACAATCGAACTGACAAGCAACAACAAAAATGCTGGTAGATTCTTCATTATTATCACAATTCTAAAAAGTAGTCATACGACGATTATGCAGAGGGACACTCTTATTCTTTTTATAGCACTAGCTCAGAAGATCGCTAGTAACACGCCCCGGCGATAAGGAGAACGGGCGACCTGCTCGATCATAAACATGCGTTTCGGGAGGAATCCCGAGCAGGTGAAACATGGTGGCTGACAGATCCCAGGGGGCGATCGGATCGGTCCTGGGAAAGGCGGCGTGCTGATCGCTGGAGCCAACAACCACTCCACGCTTGACCCCACCTCCGGCGACAAGCACTGAATAAACATCGGGCCAGTGATCCCTGCCGGCATCCTTATTTGTTTTGGGCGTTCTACCAAATTCACCAAGAGCAATCACTAAGGTCGAATCTAACATTCCCCGACTATCCAGATCACCAATAAAAGCAGACAGCCCCTGATCAAATGGGGGTAACAACTTATCCTTCATCGTAGGATAGTTCTTACTGTGAGTATCCCATTCTTCACGATTTGACCGGGCCCAATTCACCGTAATCAGAGGAACTTCAGCTTCGACAAGCCTGCGAGCTAACAACATGGTCTGACCAAATTTATGTCGGCCGTACTGCTCACGCATCGGGACCGACTCTTTGCTTAGGTCAAACGCCTGTCGACTCTTTCCAGAGCCAAGCAAGCCAAAGGCACGCTGTTTGAGGTCCGTCATTCCACGAATTTCACCAAGACGGTCAACTGCTGCCAATCGTGGATCCAGTTGGTTCAATAATCCGTATCGCTGATCAAACCTCCTGCCACTCACTTCCTCCGGTAACGCAAGTTCAGCGACCGAGAAGTCCGTAGCGTTGGGATCCTGATCCACTCTAAATGGCTCAAATGCATGACCTAAGAATCCGGCATTCTGCCCTGCCATCGGAGGGCGATTCCCCTGATGCATAACCGGCCCTAACACCGTCGCGCTGGGCACCGGACTACGCGTTGGCTTGAGATGAGCAACAGCAGCTCCGAATGTTGGGAAATCTTCACGTCGAGCGGGCGTATTGGTCCCGGGTAACGGATGCGGGTGACCCGTCAAGGCTGTATAAGATGCCGAACCATGTTCAAAGTCTGCATGCGACATACTACGAACAATGGTTACTTTATCCATCACCTTGCTCAGACCAGGTAAGTGTTCGCAAATCTGAGTTCCCACGACATTGGTGGAAATTGGCGAGAATTCTCCACGAATTTCAGCCGGAGCATCCGGCTTCAAGTCGTAGGTATCCTGCTGACCCTGCCCACCAAACAAAAACACTACCACACATGATTTGGCTGTCCCGAAATTACGAGGACGTTCGCTGTGCTCAGCAGCCCGCAGTGAACCCCATGCCCAACCGCCACCCATGAAGCTTAGTGCTCCGGTGGAAATCCAGTGTCGACGGCTAATGATTGAATTCACAGGTTTAACTTAATGGATGTCAAGGAATCTCATTTAACAACAGACTACTCTCATTGTTGATGAAACATTGGCACGCGCCAAACTACAAATCTGAAAACCTGCTTATCTGGTGATCTTCAAATTAGGCAAGGCAGCCTGGATCGCATCGAACCCGTCCATATCCACCCTCGAATACTGCAGTTGAAGGTCCGTTAGATTCTTTAGCCCTGATATAGCTTCCACGCTGGCATTCGTTATTCTCGATCCCACAAGACTCAACTGCCTGAGCTTGTCGAAACCCTTAATCGTCTCCATGGCTTCATCTGTCAAAATCGGTCCTGCAAACCCGGTGTTATAAAGCAAATATAATTCTTCTAAATTAGGTAACTCAGCCAACGACGCGACCCCGGTATCTTTGATGCCTACTAAGCTTAGGTCTAAAACTCGCAGAGAACCCAACTGAGCCACGGACTGCATTCCCGCATCCGTAACACGATTACCATAGAGGCTTAGGACCTCAAGTTTTTTCAATGAAGACAAACTGGCGACCCCGGCGTCTGTTATTTTCAGCTTTTCAAATGCTGTCTTCTTCAGAATCAAACATTTCAAACCCTCGATTGTGGCAATTACTGCTAAAGCATCATCCGAAATGTTCTCGCAAACTTCTAAATCCAGGCAACGCAACTCTTTAAGCCGAACAAGCTGTTCAATCGTGACATCGGATATGTCCGTTCCCGCCAGACGTAATAGTCGAAGCTGCTTTAACTCCCCAACCTGAGCCAGTACCTCGGCGGATACTCCGGAGCAAAATTGCAAATCCAAACCTTTCAGATGGCTAAGGCCCTGTAGTTGCTTCAACAGCATCACGTTGATTTCTGTCCCTGCCAGATCGATTACAAAATCGTGCTCAACAGAATCTAAAACGCTTATTACGTTATCAGAAAATATTCCCTGGTTGGTCGCTTGGAGATTAACCACAGGAGTCCGTTCGACTTTACTCGGGTCAGGTTGCTCAAACAGGTATCGATATAAGTGATTGGCATCAATAGATGACGTCAGTTGATTTACCTGTCCCACCGTAGTGCAGGCTACCTCAAGAACCTTCAATTGTTTCCGGATAGATTCTGAAAACAGGCTTTGGGTATCCATCGCCTGTTCCGCCGTCGCCTCACCTCGATCTTGAACTTTATGGGCATACAATGAACCCTGCTCCCGCAAAAACAACACACCGTTTGCGATAACAGGATGCGACCAACTATCGCCACCTGCGCCGGGAATCTGCAGCTTTCCCTGAATCGAAAACCCGTTGTCATCTGCAGCCAGCAATGCCACCACTCCGTTTTGATAGCGAAACACGAATCGGTTATCTGCATAGACTACTGCGGCAGAGCCAATACCTGGCCCGCGACGTTTCCAAAGCACATCCCCCGTGAGCAAGTCGACACAACTGGGAAGTCCGTTGTTGCTGCCATGCCCGCCGAAGATTTTCCCCTCCAACGCGACGACACCGCCATGGTGGTTCTGAAACTGATTTCCCGCCAACCGATAGACCTCCTCGACCCTGATTTGGTCTATCCCAGAAGGATGTAATTGAAGCAATACACTTCCGGAGTTATACCCATTGGCAGAAAAGACAAGATTTCCGCGAACGATCGGGGTCGGTATATTAACGATGTCAGCAGAGATGTCGTTGTAGCCCCAAAGAAACTTCCCGCTACTACACTCGATCCCAACCAGTCCGCGACCTACTAACTGTACGTACATATCGATTTCGCCGACTCGGGTTTTTACGATCGAGGAAAATGCCGCCCCATCTTTACCTTTCGTTCCAATCGAGGGCGCCGCAGATTTCCAAACGAGCCCACCTGTCGCTTTATTCAATGCCACGACTAACGCCTCATCACCACCAGGAGTACAAATCAGGTGCTTTCCATCGATCAATGGTGATTCGCCATAACCTCGCCCGGATTGCAACTTTCCGGCAAACTCTTCAACAAAGTCAATCTTCCATTGAATTTCACCGGTCACTGAGTGCAGACACGCAAGCAAGCCATCAGGGTCCAGTGCGTATACGTAATCACCATCGATTGTCGGCGTTGACATGGCATGGCGTGACGATTCACCGATCTTTGTTTTCCAAATCAGCTTTCCTGTCGCTTCACTTAGGCCATAAACATAAATAGTTCCAGCTTCGTTTCCGATCGTGTGCAAGCGACCATTAGCGACCACAACACTAGCATATCCTTCGCCCAGTTCACTCATTTCCCACGTTAGCGGAGGGCCTCCCGGCTGCCAGGACTGTAACAGACCGGTCTCATTTGATTTGGCATCTCGATTGGGACCACGCCATTGTGGCCAGTCTTCGGCAAACGTCTGGTTTGCACCGATTAGAAACGCAATGACTGCCAATGCCACGTTTTGGCTTTGAATTCTAAAACACATCGACCTGCAAGCACAAAATACAAGAAAAGCAATTGGAATAATAAAGACTTCTCTAACTAGCCTATAGCAAAACCGCCATGGAGGTCCAAAAACAGGGATGGCATTTTCTCAATTTACTTCCAAGCAGAGAAATAGCTGTCATCTAATGAAGCACCGCTGATCTGTGAGTGACTGTTAATTTTGTTGAATTAGCTCCAGCATTGCATCTCCCAGAGCCTCCCCAACCAACATATATGTTTCAGCGTTTTGGTTGTAATGAAATCCCTGATTCCGCGGCGAAACCGATTCATCTCGCCAAAACCCACGTGTTTCGATCGTCCTTACATTGCCCTTAAACTCTGAGTACTTCCCTTTCTCACCACTAACAGCCAACTGTGCATTTGCAACTGTTAAAGCGTTGCCTTCCATTTCCCAGCCACCGAAGCCGATCGTGGCAATGGCAAAGGGAGCCCTGGGAGCGTTAAAGTCTTTTCTTAGTGTCTTAATCAGATGGACAAGATTCTGTTCGTAACGCTGTGCGTGCACAGAATTCCCCTGGTCTTTATGTCCCTGCCACCAGACAAAACCTGCAATCTCAAATCCTCGCCCTTTCCAATGCGGGAAATGGCCATCGAAGTCAGCCAGGACTTTGCGAGCTTCGTTAAAACAATCATCATATTGCTTTCCGGCATACCAATTAATCGGCTCAGGCGTTGAACCGATCTCCCATCTGGCCGGGGAGTCTTTATAACCAGCATAGACAAATCCTTCATCTTCAAACCGCTTGCTATCCGGTGGCAGGAAGTCCCAGGCGAGAGAACGATTTCCCTGTGAGGCCTTGAGTATCAACACCGGTTCTTCGTGATAATTACCAAGTTTATGCCCAAAACCAAGCTCTGGACCAATACTGTTAGCACTGGCACCACAACCAACAGAAAGCCACTTATTGGCTCCAGCTGTGACGACACCTTTGTACCAAACATCATCTCTGGAAACCCAATTCCCCTGTTGATTAAGCAGGTATGGAAATTTACCGTCCTGTCTCACCACTGTTGAGAGTGTTCCCGGAATATCAACTCGCGCAATCCAACCCAGACCATTGGCCTGAGATGTAAAGTAAACAATCTTAAATGGAACTTTTTGACCACCAATGAGTTTGATGGGAGTGAACCGCGAAACTCCATCAACAGTTTTTTTGTGAACCAGTTTGCCATCAACTTTCATGAGGTTGGCTGTGGAACCACCATAACCGGGGCGAAACTCATAGACTCCGGTATCTTTGACTGTTACAAACCCTCGAGCCACATGTGTCCCACCACCTGGGTACGGTGTCGGATTCACTCCCCCAAAGCTCTCGGGATTGGTTGTTTTCAACGGCTTTAATGCGTCATAATCTGCAGCGGCATCATAAGCACCTTCATAAACCGATACTTCGATATCGGTGAAGTTGGCACCCCATCGTGTACCACCTCCGGTTACCTGCCCGATTCCAACCATATTGGACTGGCCAGAAAGAATATAGACTTTTACCGGCTTTTCCGCTGCACTCGCGCTGAGCCCACAACATAAAAGAATAAACAAACACACACTAGTTTGCTTGATCACATTAAACATACTTCGTCCGACTCCTGATAAAGCTGTGAATACAGAGAACTATGATAACATTGAAGTGAACCTTAAACAGATGTAAATCATGAGCACCAATAATATGATACTACTCGTTCTGCCCAGAGTTTGTGGATTACGTATACGACGTAATTCTGAAAATCCTCAATCAGGCTTACATCAGCGTAATTTACTTGTCTGAATTAAAACCTAAATCTTCGCCCTGCTTACATACTTATAGAAACAGAGAATCATATACACATACGGCTCTCCCCTTTCCCATATCCGTGGATGCGATGCTTAAAAATATTACGAAGGCTGCCATCCTTTGGTCATGTATAATCACGTCATAGGGCTTATTAAAGGAATATCCCTGTTCAATCCTGGAACAACTATTGCAGTTACGACGAAAGACATTGCATGAATCGCCAAAGTTACACTTTGAAAAACAGTCGTCGTCATTTTTTACGTGCCACTGGAATTAACCTAGCCCTGCCAACTTTTGTTTCTTTAGCCCAGAGATGTCGGGCCTTTAACAATTCCTCATCACCGAAACGATTTGTATGTATTGCTTCTAATTATGGTATGTACCCTCAGGGGTTTTTCCCTTCGACGACAGGCAAAGACTACGAGATGCCGCCTTTATTACGGCCACTGGAGGCCCATCGACAAAAGCTATCCATCTTTTCCAACCTCGACCATCCCGGAGTTGGAGGAGGGCATGGTTGTTCTGCCACTTTTCTCAACGGAGTTGAATCCAAGAAAGCAAAGAAAGATCCTCAATCGCTGCATTCATTGGATGAGTTTCTTGGGGAAACCATCGGGCGTTCAACTAGATTCTCTAATATAAGGTTAGGATCTGGTGGCTTTTCCTGGTCGCGAGCGGGGATTAGAATGCCCACGGAAAGTAATCCGGTTGATGTATATTCCAAATTATTCTCTGACGATACCCCCAAAGCCAAACAACAAATTCGCCAGTTTCTCAAAGACGATGGAAGCATCCTTGATGTGGTGCAACAGGATGCCAAACAGCTGAATCAGGGATTAGCCAAAGAGGATCAGGCGAAGCTTGATCAGTACCTCACTGCAATTCGAGAAGTCGAGCGTAAATTAAGTAGACGAAATGAATGGCTAGATATCCCCAAGCCGACGGTTTCCTCGTCAGTCATTCGTGGTGACGATCAGTCTGAAGGAATCATTGATTTAACATACCCATACAATACTTCGGTAATGTATGACCTAATGGTTTTGGCATTACAAACCAACTCAAGCAATGTGATTTCCTTTGGGCATCCAGGTGGCAACCGCCTCTTTCCATTTGATGGAATTACACTTGGCTATCATTCATTAACTCATCACGGTCAGCGGCCGGAAATCATAAAACAACTAAACATCATTGAATCTTTCTATATTGAACAGTTGGCAAGATTCTTAACATCACTTCAGGAAACGTTGGATAGCGAAGACCGATCTTTGTTAGATTCAACAATCGTTTTGTTTGGAAGTGGGATGGGAAATGCCAGCACTCACTCTAGCCGGAACCTACCTATCATTCTGGCAGGCGGTGGCTTAAATCACGGTAGCCATCATCGATTCCCCAGAACTGGATTTGACGGTCGTCCGTTAGCAGACCTGTTTGTGACAATTCTGCAAAGCCTGGGGGTTCAGAAGGAGCGGTTTGCATCAAGCACTGGCAATCTAAACGACTTACTATCATGAGAGCTATCCCACTGCTAACCTTTGTTGCATTTTGGTTTTTCAATGGACCAGCCAGCGGCTCGAATACCGACCAGAGTCTCTTAGAAGACTTTCTGTCTGCTCACTGCTATCAATGCCACGGTCGCACAACCCAAAAAGCAGATCGCAGACTGGATCAATTTGATTTTAAGAACCTTGGTATTAATGACGCTGAAGTACTTCAGGAGGTCCTAGACCAGCTAAACCTTGCCTCCATGCCGCCACAGGATAGCCCTCAGCCGTCAAATATCGAAATCAAAGAGGTGGTAAATTATTTAACTACGCTACTTAGCAAACTTCGTGATGAAGCACGTCGTACCACCGGGAAAGTTGTACTGCGGAGACTTAACCGAAGTGAATATCGGAATACAATTCGAGACCTTTTTGAACTGGAAATGTCGGACTTCGATCCTACAGTCACTTTCCCGGCAGATAACGTAACCGACGGTTTTGATAATGTCGGAGAAGGTCTCGTCATCTCAGACTATCTGTTGCAAAATTATCTCGACGCTGCACGCGCTGTCGCAGATAAAGTAATTCAGCCCGGGGCTCGTCCTGAAAAAATACACTATGGGTTTGGTGCAGGAGTCAGTGACGATGCGAAATCGAATGACTCAAGTTCAGACAAGCAAAGCCGAATAGAGTCCGGACGATTGTTTACTAAATTTAGGCAACCGATTCAATTGCCTGAATTAAGTAAGAGAGGTGCACCTGCCGACGGCGAATACGCGATCAGGTTCTCTGCGCAGGGTGTTCGACGACAGTCCAGATATAAAGATGAAGACCTACGTTACGACTCGAGCCAGCCAATGCGTCTGGCAATATCGATTCAATCTCGAGAACTTGGGCCGACGTCTCAAAGAATAGTTGGTGAATACGAGATTCCGGACGATCAACCTGTAGAAATTGAGCATCGGGTCTGGCTTCAGAAAGGTTTCATCTTTTCCATCCATTGGGCCAATGGGCCGGAAGGATCTTTTAAGCGAATCATGCGTAAAGTTCTGCCCATATATCAGCCCGATGCAGTCATGCTAGCTCGTAATCCACCTGAGATGTATATAGGCTCCGGACCGGAACTACATATAAACTCGCTCGAATTCGAAGGGCCCTTCTACGAGCATTGGCCACCTAAAGGATTTGCGAAATACTTCCCTAACCCTCCCAACAACCCGGGTTTGAATTACCTCGATGCATCCTTAGTGAGAGTCGCCTCTCAGGCCTTTCGTCGCCCGGTAGCTAAACAGGACATTGAATCCTATCTCATTCTCGCAAGAACCCACTTCAAGGAGCATGGGCGTTTCTGGGATGCCGCAAAATATGGTCTTCAGGCCTTACTAACTTCACCTCACTTTCTCTATCTCGTTGAGCGACCAAAAGTAGAAAACACAAATCCACAAAAAGTCGACTCGTTAACTCAGCATGAATTGGCAACACGTCTCTCATATTTTTTATGGAGCTCCCTACCTGATGCGGAACTCCGCCTGGCGGCAGATCAAGGTGAGCTTGGTAAGCAGAACGTTTTACGACAACAGGTGCAACGAATGATGATGGATGATAAAGTCTCGGCACTGGTCGAAAACTTTACCGGCCAATGGCTCCATCTCAGAAAGCTGGGAACGATGCCGCCCGACCCAGAAAAGTATAAGGCATATTATGAATACAATTTGGAAGAGGCGATGCGTCGCGAAACAACGGCTTTCTTTTCCCATATATTGCAGGATAATCGTAGCATTCTGGAATTCATTGATTCAGATTACACATTCCTCAATTCCGCGTTGGCCAATCACTATGGCATACCTATGCCCGAGAATAGTGGATTCCAGAAGGTACTCATTCCAAAGTCTTCAATGCGCGGCGGTTTGCTTGGTCAGGCAAGCATTCTGACTGCTACCTCCAACGGTGTTGAATCCTTACCCGTAACGCGAGGTGTCTGGGTGCTGGAAAACCTGCTGGGACAATCGCCTAGCCCTCCTCCTCCGGACATTGAACCAATTGAACCTGATACACGTGGGAGCACCACGATTCGGGAAATGATGGAAAAGCACCGAAAACTACCAACATGTTATGAATGTCATCGCCACATAGACCCATTCGGTCTTGCGTTGGAAAACTACGATCATCTTGGTGTCTGGCGCGATTCGTATCATCAAAATCTATCCATTGACTCTCGAGTCCAGTTATCTCAAGGAATTCACCTAAACGGTGTCGCCGGGATCAAGCAACATATCTTGAGTAATGCGGACCAATTCTCGCGATGTATAACCGAAAAGCTCTTGATTTATGCACTTGGACGCAGATTGAACTTCACGGACAGGGATGACATTAATCAGATTGTCTCTCAAATGCCAAAGCACAATTATAGCTTCCAACAATTGATCCAATTCATCGTTTCCTCAAAGCCCTTCAATAGCAAATGAAGTTCTTTCTTAATCTAGTTTTCCTCCATCTTCTTGGCTTAGGCGTTCATGCCAGTGAACGCCCAAATATAATTCTTATTCTGTCCAATGACGTGCCGCGAAAGGCTATCGCCAGTCATGCGGTTGAATCAAACACGTCGAATATAAGACGGTTGCAGGAAAATAGCGTTCGATATCAAATCGCATGGTCTATGCCCACACTGCTGTTATCTCAGGAAACTTTGCTGACGGGTCAATATCCCGGGCGATCGAAAGACATGGAGTTTACAACGACAATCCCCTCACTCTTAAAACAGTCAGGTTACACCACACTAACTGCAGGCAGATGGGCTAAAGAAGATAGCATTCAAATGCAAAAAGCACTGACGACTTACAGCTTTGAGCAGCATTGCGTCTTAAGTGACTCCCTGACGAATCAAGGTGGTCATCACATCCTAATGGACGGAATCGAGAGAACCGTTGTTGACCCAACAGAAGTTATCAACACTTATCTATCCGACTTTCTTCAGAAGGTCGGCGATTCGCCTTTTTTTCTCTTTTACCCGATGCTTTCTGGCGATGCTGCCCAAGTCAACAAGCAACCGAATCACTCTCAATCCGACCGTGTCAAATATGTTGATCGCAATTTAGGCCAATTATTAAAAGCTCTGGATGACAACAATCTAACCAATAACACCTTGCTCATTTTCACGGCTGCTCATGGATTCTCCAGTGTAAAGCAAGACGATTCATCCAATAGCAAGCAAGCTAGCAATCGCGGAACCAATGAATCAGTGCATGTACCATTTATCGTACAGGCGCCTTTTTTAAGTGAAGGACAACGGGTAACCCGCGATTTAGTGGATTTTACTGATGTCTTTCCCACTCTATTAGAAGTCACAAATACCACCAGGCCCGCCGCATTGGAGTTGGATGGTCGCTCGCTGCTTCCAAGCCTCAAGGGAAATGAGGATCCTTTCCTTAAACGGAACTGGATCTACGCACCTTTTGAGAAGACCCATATGATCCGTGATTGGCAACACTTCCTGGATAGCCACGACAATTTCCATGACCTGATTAAAGATCCACTACAAACAGAAGCAGTTAGTCCGCTCGATAAGCAAGCCCCGGGACGCAGGCTGCGACTTGAAATACTGTTGCAACGGTTCATGAGCAAACTTAATCAGGATGAACAGTCAGCGAAATGACGCCTTTCTGATCTCCTGCCAATGCCTTCAGGATTTGCTCCAAAGTCAAAACGGAATCCTCCACATCACCTGTACTAAAGCTGTTATCGTCAGCGATATACCAGTGATTAAGCAACTTTCCATCCAATCGTCCCGTCAGCTTTACGGGACAATTCAGTCCCTGAGACTGTTCCAACACGGCGGTGATCGCCAAAAGCGTGGATGCTTTCTCCGCCTGGGCTTGTCTGACCGTTATCACTTTACCAACGATAGCAGGTGTTTCCGTCGGGAAGGTAAGCAGAAATGCCTCTAAAGACTTCCGATCTTCCACTGATAACGGTTTAAACCGATGCGTATCTTCAAGAAATTTCGATAACGTCTCTTTGGATCCATCCGCACCGAAACCGAATCCATTCACCCGAGCATTTCCAGCAAACACCATTCGTTCATTCAGGCCCCGTAACTGAGCCGCCTTGGTGGATTGACCTATTAATCCAGTAAAACCGGCTGACCCGGAACCTGATTCACGTTTATGACAATCAACACATCGAAAACTATTCTTTCCTTCACGAGCTATACCAAGTCGAGAGTTAAAGATTTCTTCACCTCGAATTGAATCCGCACTGACCGATATTGGATTGCTGCCAAAACGAATGGTCTGCATATAATCAGCAAACAACTGCATATCTTCGTCAGCAAGTAATCCTCCTCCCATCAGGTTAGGAAAAGTTCCGTTAAACGAATTCAAACCGGGGCGATCGGCTCGCCAGTGGAAGATTCGTTCTCCAGCCAGTCCTCGTAGCGTCTGTGTCATCAAGGGCCCCTTCATCGGATGTAGGGGGTTTACACTGCCATTGTTAAACAACTTGCCACCCGGGTCTCCCAGATCCCAGGCCAGACCATCCCGGTCCGCGTCTATATGGCACGACGCACATGAGACCGTACCATTACCTGACAACTTAGCATCAAACAAATACCCCCGCCCTTCACGAATCTTCAGCGGAGTTGGATCCTGCATCTCAATCTCACTTGTCTGTTTGGTCAGACTAAGATCGATAACCGAGATGGAATTGGACAATCGATTGAGCGTGTATAAAACCTGTTCGCCGGGATGTAATGCCAATGCACGGGGGCCGCGCTTATTACGGGTATTTGTTATAGCTCCTTCGCTTTCACCAACTTCAATGCGATTAACCACACTTCCGCTTTCGTCAAGAATCCCAATTCGATCTGTTCCATACGAAGTCACAAAGGCCATGGTGCCTGTCTGATTGAAGACGAGGTCGGTAGGCTGAGCTACCGAAGACTCTAAAGCAGACTTATTCGGGATCATGGAATAATCCAGTCCCTCGTTAAGATCCCAAAAAGCGGACGTTAATCCCTGCTTACGATTGATGACAGAAACCCGGTTATCAACAACATGCCCTCGTAAAGCCGGTTCGAATCGCACAAGGTTTCTGGCTTCCGTGTTGGCGACCCAGATATTATCGCTGCTGGGATGCAATGCCATATTAAACAGAATTGTTCCAACCTTAGAAAATGTTCGAGTCACCTTCAGCTCTGAAACATCAATTTCAAAAACATCATCATCGGTCACATTGACCTTCAATTGCTTTTGCCATCGCCGATCATTGGTACTGACGATGATTCCCTGCTTGGGAGCGGAAGGTAAGTTTTCATTACTGGCTTTCGGAGGATCAGTGGCGAGGTCATGAGGAACCACCGTTGTTTGATTTCCTGAATGAAAAATCGCAACCCAGACTTTAGAACCATCATGACTTGCCAGTAAAGATCTCGGATTGTGACCGGCAATTTGAATTTTTTTGACGACATGACGTGAACTGGCATCGATCACATAGACCGCACGTTCGGTCATCGAGCTAACAAATGCCTGTTTCCCGGCACCAGTAAATACGATGTCTCCGGGTCGATCGCCAACCGCAATCGTTGCCGTCACGACGCCCAGTTCCAAATCAATGACGCTAATCGAATCTGAAATATGATTAACTACCCAGATTTCCTTTTCACTGCGAACAGCAACTGAAACGGGTTCAATACCAACTGGGATCTCTGTTTTCAATTCCGGTGATTCGGGCTGTTGAAGCGAATACACCGTCAACAGATTAGCCGGAGTATTCACGGCATACAATGACGAACCATCCGCAGAAATCTGTAGTGAATGAGCCTGCGGACTTTCAAAGTTAGCAAAGGATGAGTCAGCCTTTAGCAGTAGACTCATGAAGCTGCATGCAACACCGATAATCAGCCGACTGATGCTATTTCTCATCTGTGCCTCAGGTATTCAGATTGTGATGAAAGAAAAGTCGGATTAAGCAGATTAGTTGGATGCTTATTTAGTCTTACGAAAATCCCAATTCAGAAACGGCATTCCTTTGGCTGAAGACGTCCAGACAGACTGGCCACCGGCAGTGTAGGAAACAACGGCTTCAACGCGTGGAGGAAGATACAANCCCTTGGCTTCTCCAGCCATTCGCCATCCACCGATTTGTTGCATGGAATCGAGAAAATATTCAAATCCATAAGGCAGATCACCTCCCCAGTTCCGACCATCTTCCGTTTTGCCGCCAGAAAACGTAAATTCAACGTAGATTGCATCTTTGCCGTTATACATAAACGGTTTATCGAACTGGAAGTTTAAACAATTTTGAGGACCGCCCCATTCAGCTGGTTTTAAGGCCGGATATCCCTTCAAGGTTGGAAACGTCCATTCTTTACTAAAAACAATTGTCTCCTGATCGAGCAGTTCATAGTCCTGAGAGGCATTGTATTTAATAGAGCTCCACTTTCCGTGTGCAATCTTAACCGTGATGTTATCCCAGGTTCTGCCGATTGTATCGTGGTCCCGGTAATCTAGTCGGAATGAAAGACCGTGAATCTGACGAGCATCCCCCTGATGGCTGTTATCCATAAAGCGGTGCGTTGCATCAGCAGCCCAGCCAAAGAACCCACATGCCACGGGACCTTCGTTGTCATCGCCAGTGGAAGTTAAGGGAAGTATTTTTTGTAGCCGTTTTTGCTCTTCCGGGTCATTGATTTTATAGTCCGCTCCCTTGACACCTTTTTTAGGAGTAAAGGCAGGCTTTTTAATGACTGAGTTATATAGTTCGGTTGCTTCAGCCTTAGTCAGTTTTCCTGCCTCAACCAATTCTGCAAGTTTTTCAATAAACTCTGCATGGGCTTGCTCAGTCGGCCCTTTTGCTTTTTCGTTCGGACTCTTGACTCCCTTACTATATAAAGCCTTGTATTTGGCCTTTGCCTCAGATTCTGTAATCTTGCCCGCCTTTAAAGCGGCATTGATCTGAGCTTTTGCAGCCTCCATTTGACTTGTTGAATTACCCTTCGCTTTCGTGTTTTCAGGCTTCTTTCCCGATAACGATTGCAATTTTTCTTTGGCCTGAGCTTCGGTGATCTTGCCAGATTTCAATGCAGCTCCGATTTGAGCTTTGATGGCTTCAAGACTCTGAGACGCACTCTGTTTTTTCTTCAATTCATAGGATTTCGTCTCAGGTTTATTCTTATCCTGTTTCTGCTGTC
The DNA here is from genome assembly GCA_002717145.1 of Planctomycetaceae bacterium. Taxonomy (GTDB): domain Bacteria; phylum Planctomycetota; class Planctomycetia; order Pirellulales; family Pirellulaceae; genus UBA721. The sequence continues at coordinate 39,596 of PBCP01000031.1, forward strand.
CCACTGCACTTGAGCCAGACAATACTAGATTCACGATTCCAACAATTAAAAAGGCAATCATGAGCAACTTGAGTTTTGAAGAATTCATAGTTTTGGACAACTCGCAAGAAATAAGTACATTTAACGGGTTATTAATAAGATAACGTCTGTTGCTTCAGTCACAACCGCATTTTTTGGAAGCGTTGGTGTGTTTGAGTTAAATTGTAAATACTATTTTATCGCCCCCTTGCTGATAACTCTCAAAACCGATGTCTAATTACTTACACTCACTTTCAACGTCAATTCAACGAATGACCATGCTCATCGGATTTTCATTTTTAGCCGATGTGTCTGTAACCTATGCAGAAGATTCTTTCTCACTTGAAGAACCAATCACAGTGTTAAATTACAACGTCTTCAACGGATTCCGTGGTGGGTCATCCTTTAAAACCGGGGTATCCTGGATCAACTCAGTAGCGTCGGATATTGCCGGATGGCAGGAATTAGTGGGATGGAGCGAGAAACGCCTACAGGACACTGCCAAACAATGGCAGCATCCTTATGCAGCAACATTGAAGGGAGGTGGCTACAATATTGGAATTTCAAGTCGCCAGGAGATCCAAGTAATAACCCGTCAGACTTCAGGATTTTGGCATGGCTACCTACATTGTCGAACTTATGGAATTGACATCATCGTCTGTCATCTTTGGCCCGGTTCCCGTCGAGGGCAATTGAAGGAAGCCAATCAGCTCCGAGATTTAGTACAAAGTCTGGCCTCTAAAGGGAGGGAAGTAATTCTGATGGGTGACTTCAATGCACATATCGCCAGCGATGCCCAATGGGTTAATCAACAGACTCCACTAATCGAACGACGCTTACCGTCTGATAGCAAACGGGCGGAGTTGGATCGTTACATTGTGGCCGGTAAATGGAATTTTGATGTCATGGACAAAATCATGGAAGCTCCGCTCACTGATTTGGTGGGCATGAACTTCGCGCAACGCGTAAAAGCACCAACTTATGAACAACTGCTGCAACTCGGTTCATTTCCAACTCGAGTCCTGAACCATGTCAACACAGAAGCATTGCAGAGAGGTTTTTTGGAACGTATCGATTTTATTCTGGCAACGCCAGAACTCAGTAAACTTAATACAGAAGCTCAAATAGTTCGGGAGCCGGATGTTCTAGAAAAGATCAGTGATCACTATCCTGTGATCGCAAAGTTTGGAAAACCTTAGACCGAACTAGCGAACTTTCTTAGCATATTTAATACAACGAATCAGTTCTTCGGTGTACGGAATGATGGCCAAAAACATCATAAACGATGCATACCACAACATATAGTTATTTGGCCCAACTGGATCCTCTCGAAGCGAAAACCCCATCTTCCCTGCCCAGTTGAATTGGAGCAAATCCAGCACAGTCGTCCAATTAAAAGCTAGAACCAGCATTAATAGAAAGAATGGTATCGTTCCCAGGTAGCCATGCACATGTTGCTCCCACACGGAAATAACTCGCTGATCTTCGGCCAAGACCAAATCGCGATGGGCCGTGATTTCATGCCAAATAAAAAAGGCGATGCATACAAGTAGTACGCCTACGGTCACTTCCAAATAAATGACAAGAAACATGGGAACGCCAACCTGAACCCCCATCAAGCAATGCTGAATCGACTCTTTGACCCCACTATTCTCTTCAATCTTGGTTCTGCGATGACACCAGTAATCAATTCCACCGCAGACCAACCACAAAGGCAGGAACACAAAGAGAATCATGTTGTAAACAAGTTCTTCTACGGTAGGCATCTATTTCTCAATATTTATTGCTCTTATGCAGCAGCTTCGGCCTGCTGATGTTTCGCTTTGACGAGGAACGCATGTAATGATTCTGCAGCCAGACCGTGGAGCATCAGGCGATGGGCCGCATTCAGGCACGATTCCGGGATGATTGGGTGGCGGTTATTAACAAGCCCCATAACCCGATGATCTTCCACTAACG